>NZ_JBFUDR010000116.1:0-18124 GCF_056404615.1 Massilia sp. P2_C2
CGGCCTTGTCATTGGGCCGCTTGTGGCGGCCCGAAACAGGACGGTAACCGACGTTACTCGACCTTCGCCTGCTTGTTGGAGGCGTTCTGGAACAGCGGGATCGGATCGCTCGTGTCGACCTCCACCACCGTCATGCCGACTGTGCTACCACCGGTCAGGTAGCTGACCGAGCCCAGGTGACGCTTGCCGGTCGCGAGGCCCGACCACGAGATCGCCACCGACGCGGTGCCACCCAAGGCCACGGCGCCAGGCGCCATGACCTTGAAGCTGCCGCCGGTCGCGGCCGGGGTCAGCACCCAGCTGGACAGCTTGTAGTTCGCGCTGCCGCCCGCCGGATCGTAGCCGACCACGCAGACCTTGTAGTCGCCCGCCACCGGATTGCGCAGGGTGACCATCTCGTTGCTGGTCTCGGTGCCGCTGGAGCCGACGACGGTCGTGCCGCGCACCACCACCATGTCGAGGTCGGACGCGCCCGGCGCGCCGCCGACGGTGTCGCTGTCGTACAGGGCGAAGCGGGCCACGGTGGTGCCGGCCGGGATGGTGAACGCATGCACGTTCACGCCCGTGCCGCCGCCGCCCGTGCACACGCTGTTGCTCGTGTTCGGCGCCTTGACGATCGTCGCCGTGGCCTCGGCCGCCGGGATCAGGCCGGACTTGGCCGTCGTCATCGCGCCGCCGAAGCCGGTGCCGATGGTGATGACCTTGGAGCCGGACGCCGCTTCGCTCGCCACCGTGGCCGGCACGGCGATCGTGGCGGCGCGCACCGTCAGCGGGCTGCGCACGGCGTGCGTGCCGTCGGACCAGGCCAGCCTGCCGTACACCCAGGTGTTCAGCGGCGCGCTGGTGCGGGTCAGCTTCACGGTGTACGTGCCCTTCTGGCCCGGCGCCAGCGTGAGCGTGGACGGCTGCACGTCGACCGCGAAGCCCGCCAGCTGCGCGGTGGCGTTATACGTCGCCGCCGCGCCGCCGACGTTGGTGACGGTGCGGGTCAGCGTCTGGATGCCCAGCACGCTGGCGGCCGTCAGCGACGGCAGGTTCAGGTCGTACGGCTGGATCGAGCCGACGTTCGTGCAGGTGCCGGGGCTGAACACGTTCGTGATGCCCAGGCCGCACAGGAAGCGTGCGTAGTCGACCGTGCCCAGGTCGTACACAAGACCCGGGTCGACGGCGACGGACGGCGCCACGTGGCCCGCGCCCTGGCCCCACGGCAGCGTGCCGGTGGTCCTGGCCGTGCCGTCCCATGCGACCGCACCATTCAGGCCATCGCTGAACGTGTCGTAGGCCGTCGTCATGAGGGCCGACTTGATCATGGCCGGGCTCCAGTCCGGGTGGCGCTGTTTCAGCAGCGCGGCGATGCCTGCCACGTGCGGCGAGGCCATCGACGTGCCGGTGTAGAACGCGAAGTCCTTGGCCGGTGCCGGTTCGCCGGCGGCGACGGCGTCGCGCTGGGCCTTCGTCAGGTCGGCGCTGACGGCGGCCAGGATGTCCGTGCCCGGTGCCGTCACGTCCGGCTTCATGATGTTGGCGTTGGCCACGTTCGGGCCGCGCGACGAACTGTTGTTCATCACGGGCGCCTGCACGTTCGGATCGACGATGCCGCGCAGGTTGTCCAGCGCCGCGGTGGCGCCCGGCGTCGCCGCGTAATAGGTCTTGACCTTGTCGCCGTCTTCCTTCGTGATGTGGACGGTCGAGATGGTGTGGGCCTGGTTCAGGATCGTCGTCGCACCGCCCGCCACGTTGGCGATGATCACGCCCACGGCGCCCGCCGTCTTGCCGTTCGCGCTCTTGTTGACGAGGACGTTGCTGCCGCGGTCGCAGACGAGGATCTTGCCCGTCACCTTGGCCGGGTCGAGCAGCGGGGCGACGCTGTCGGCCGGGCCGAAGCAGCGGTTCAGGTCGGCGCTGGCCGGATCGACGCCGGGCAGGCCGGCATCGCGCGCCAGGATCAGCGGGGACGACGGCGTGTTGGCGTTGCCGGACGCACCGGTGACGGTGATACCGTTGCCCAGTGCGGCGTCGGCCACATAGATGCGGTTGTGCGTGGAATTGCCGACCGTCGTCAGCCAGGGGCTGATGTGGGCGACGGGCGCGGTGGCCGGGCCGGAGTTGCCGGCCGATGCCGCCACGAACACACCGGCCGCCGCCGCGCCGAGGAACGCGACTTCGGTCGGTTCGTTGAACGCGCCGCCGCCGGCGTTCGGACCGATCGAGAAGTTGATGACGTTCACGCCATCCTTCACGGCCTGTTCGATCGCGGCCACGCTATTCGACGTGGCGCAGCCGTTCGCACCGGTCACGCCGTCGGTCCAGCAGACCTTGTACGCGGCAATGCGGGCGCGCGGCGCCATGCCGGTGATCTTGCCCAGGCCCACGCCGCTGGCGCTCGCCGACACGTGGGCGTTGCCGCCCGCCGTGCTGGCCGTGTGGTCGCCGTGGCCGCCATGGCCTTCGGCGCCGGCGACGGAATCGCGCGCCGACAGGAACTCGGTCCAGTGCAGCGTCTGCGTGGGCTGCTTGAACCAGCGCGCGCCGATCAGCTTGTTGTTGCAGTCGCTGGCCTTGAAACCTTCGCCGACCTGGCACGTGCCCTTCCACGATGCCGGCGGCGAGTCGTAGGCGAGCGTGCTGCCGTTGCGGCTCGGGTTGCCGTTCCCGTCGACGCGGTCGGCGAAGCTGTCGTGTTCCGGCCAGATGCCCCCGTCGACGATGCCGATGATGATGCCCTCGCCGGCCTTGTCCTGGCCGCCGAGCTGGTCCCACAACCCGCCCGGCTTGTCCAGGCCGAGGAAGGTCGGGGTATAGCTCGTGTCGAGCTGCAGGATCGAGTCGGCCGCGATGTTGGCGACGCCGGGATTCTTCTTCAGGGCGCGGACCTCGTCATCGGTCAGCATGGCCGAGAAGCCGTTGAAGACGACCTTGTATTCGTTGGTGACCTGGGCCTGGTTGACGGTGGCGAGGACGTCGGCCTGCTTCGTCTCCAGGTAGGTGATGTAGTTCTGGACGCTGGACGCGTCGACGTCCAGGCGCTGTCCGGCCGTCGGCTTGGTGGCCGCCAGGCCGCTGACGCTGCCGTCGTAGGTGGCGACCGGCTTGTCGGCCAGCTGGACGATGTAGGAGCGGCGGACTTCGCCGTCGGCATAGGCATGGGTGGCCGCGGCGACGGTCAGCGCGAACAGGACGGCCGAAGTGATGGGACGCAGTTTCATGGTCGGCTCCGTTCGATCAGGCCCGGCTGGACGTGGCGGCGGCCTTGCGGCGGCGCAGCGCCAGCGCACTGACACCGAGACCCAGCAGCGCCAGGCTGCCCGGCTCCGGCACCGTGGTCAGGTTGACGTTGTCGATGGCGAATTGCGCCTGGTAGATCGACGGATCGGACCAGTCCTGCGCGACGGTGCAGCCGCCATTGCCGTCGAACAGGCAGGCGCGGATCGTCAGGCTGTTCAGGGTGGCGTTGGCGAAGACCGAACCCGGGGTGGCGGTGTCGAACAGCGGATTGCCGCTGTCGTCCATGCCCGGAAAGTCGAACGTGGTGTCGATGACGCCGCCGTTCGCGAGATGTCCGCTCAACATCAGGCGGCCATAAGAAAAATTGGGCCGGCCGCCGAACGGGGCGACGAAGCCATAATCGAGGCTTTGCAGGCTGAAGAAGCCGCCGTCGCTTTTCTTGAAGGTCACGCCGCCATCGTTCAGGCCGACGTAGAAATGACTCGTGTCGTTGGTGGGGCAGCCGCCGAGCCAGCAGGTGGTCGGATCCATGCCGTTGGCAAGCAGGCCGACGGCGCCGCTGAGCCCGCCGTGGTTGTCGACCGCGCGCAGCGTGTAGCCGGCATCAAGCAGCGTGTCGTCGCCGCCATAGATGGCATCCGGGGACAGGGATTCAAAGTTCACCACGGTGGCCATGGCGGGGGCCGCCCCTGACAGCGCAAGCGCTGCGATAACGCCAAGGACCATTTTGTTCAGCCCGGGTCGGGCCTGTGCAACGCAAGAAATTCGATTGTTTGTCATGTCTCTCGCCTAAAGTGGAAGCGCCATTGGATGAGGCGCTTTCGTGTTTTTTTACCAACTGCACGATTTTTCACTTTAGCAAGAAAACAATTTTTATAAAAAAAAATTATCCAAATTAACTATTGTCTTGCAGATATGAAATTGAACAATATTTGGATTTCCCTATGAAACGCGCCATGCCGCAGACCAAAAAGTTGTCGTTTTTTAATTACAACTTCTTGCAGAATCCCATATTCCTCGACATCCAGTCCCGGTCATGGTAATTATTTCGCAACATATCTTTATGGAAACAAGTGCAATATTGCAACTTTGTGTCTTGCCTCGGGTGACAACAATCGGTTCCGTCCTTGTGCGAATTCATGTTCGATTGAAAACTTGGACACAAATCATCATCGCCAATTGGTTGCTCACAGGCCACAAACGTTCGCTCGGGCATCATCTACAGAGTATGATTACGCTTCCCTGAAGCCGACTCGAGAGACCCATCCAGGATGAACGTTCCCGCGCACACCGATGCTTTGTTCCGCCAGGCCGAACGCGGCGTGTTGCCGCTTGGCGAACTGTTTCAGGGAGCGCAGACAATGGTCGAGCTGGGCCTGCCCCAGGAAGCCATCCGGTTGTACGAAACATGGATCGCACACACGGCGTCGCCCGCGGCTTACGCAGCCTGCTTCAACCTCGCCGTCGCGCGCGGCAACGTGGGCGACGATGCCGGTGCCGAACGCGACTACCTCAAGGCCATCGCCCTCGCCCCCGCATTCATCGAAGCGCGCCTGAACCTCGGCACCCTGTACGAGCGCATGAACCGCCAGGACGCCGCGCTGGCCGCGTGGCAGGGCATCCTCACGGACATCCCGGACCTGGCGTCGAAACCGGCACTGCAGGTGCAGGCCCTGAACAACCTGGGCCGCCTGTGCGAGATCCGCAAGCGCCTGCCGGAAGCGCTGGACTACCTGACGCGCAGCCTGGAACTCGATGCCGACCAGCCCAAGGTCATCACGCACTGGGTGCACCTGCGCCAGAAGCTGTGCGTGTGGCCGGTTTATGCAGCCTTTGCCGGCGTCACGGTGGAAGAACAACGCCGCCACACGTCGGCACTCGCGATGCTGGGCGCGTCGCCCGATCCGGCCGAGCAACTGGCCGCGTCGCGCCATTTCGTCGAGCGCAAGGTGCACGCGGCGCCGGAACAGCTGGCGCCCCCCGAGGGCTATGCCCACAAGCGCATCCGCATCGGCTACCTGTCTTCCGACCTGTGCTCGCACGCGGTGGCGATCCTGACGGCCGAACTGTACGAACTGCACGACCGCAGCCGCGTCGACGTCTATGCGTTCTCCTGGAGCCGCGAGGACAATTCGCCGCTGCGCGCGCGCGTGGTGGGCGCGATGGACCACTATATCCGCATCGACCGCATGACGGACGAGGAAGCGGCGCGCTGCATCCGCTCGCACGAGATCGACGTCCTCGTCGACCTGCACGGCCTCACGCTGGGCGCGCGCGCCGACATCCTCGGCTGGCGCCCCGCCCCCGTGCAGCTGACGTGGCTGGGCTTTCCCGGCCCGACGGCGGTGCCCGGCATCGACTACGTGGTGGCCGACGATTTCGTGCTGCCACCCGCGCTGGAAGCGCACTTTACCGAGAAGCCGCTGCGCATGCCGCACACGTTCCAGATCAACGACCGCCGCCGCGCCATCGGCCCCACGCCCACGCGCGCCGCGAGCGGCCTGCCGGACGACGCGTTCGTGTTCTGCTCGTTCAACAGCAATTTCAAGTTCACGCCCGAGGTGTTCGACAGCTGGATGCGCATCCTGCAACAGGTGCCGCACGGCGTGCTGTGGATCGTGGCCGACAGCGACGCCACCCGCGCCAACCTCGTGCGCGAGGCCGAGGCGCGCGGCGTGGCGGGCTCGCGCCTGCTGTTCGCGGCGCGCGTGGCGCCGGCCGACTACCTGGCCCGCTTCCGCCTGGCCGACCTGTTTCTCGACACCAATCCGTTCAATGGCGGCACCACCGCCAGCGACGCCCTGTGGGCCGGCCTGCCCGTGCTGACCTGGACCGGCCAGACCTTCTGCTCGCGCATGGCCGGCAGCCTGCTGAACGCCGTCGGCCTGCCGGAACTCGTCACGCACACGCTGCACGACTACGAGGCGCTGGCCATCGCCCTCGGCAACGACCGCCCGCGCATGACCACGCTGCGCGAGCGCCTGGCCGCCAACCGCGACACGAGCCCGCTGTTCGACACGCCCCGCTTCGTGCGCGACTACGAAGACCTGCTGGCCTCCGTCGTCAGGCGCCCGGCCGGCGTCGAACTTTCGGATGAGCCGCAACGTGCGCGCCTGCAGGACGTGCCGGCGCCCGCGCAACTGACCCTGCAACAGGACAGCATGCTGTCGCTGCTGCGCCCCGGGATGCACAGCATCGTCGAAGTGGGCGGCGCGACGCTGGCGCAGGCGTGGCGCGCGCGCGTGCCAAATTCGCACTACATTGCCATCAGCGCCACCGTCGGTGCCGCCGCCGGCTGGAGCACCGGCGCCGTCGAGTGCGACCCCGAACAACTCACGGACGCCGACTGGCAGCAGTTGGCCGCCGCCCAATGCTGGCTGTTCCCGGAAACGCTGGAACGCCTGCGCGATCCGTGGGCCTTCCTCGCGCGCCTGCGCCGCCAGGCGAACGGCCCGGTGGAACTGGTCGCCTGCATCAACAACGGCCAGCACTGGCTGGTGCAGGCGCTGCTCGCGGCCGGCAACCTGAACTACCAGGCCGGCGGCGTGCCGGACCGCCGCAACCTGCACCTGTTCACGCGCGCATCGCTCGCCGCGCTGCTGCAGGAATGCGGCTTTTCCCTCGTCGCCATGAGCATCGTGAACGCCCACCAGCCGCCGCCGGCCGTGCTGGGTGCGATCCGCTCCCTGGCCGCAGCCACCGGGGCCGATCCCGAACTGGCCGTGCAGGATGCCCTGCCTTACCAATACCTGGTACGTGCCATCGCTGCATAAGGCCTGCGCCCGGCGTCAGGTGCGCGGCACGGCCTTGACCGGTTCCGGCAGATAGCGCGCATAGCGCTGCAACGCGGCGCGGATCGCGTCGTGGTCCAGTTCGAACCGGTATTCGACCTCGTCTTCCGCCGCGCGGCGCGCGCCGAAGCGTTCGTGGAACGCCCACACGCTGCGGTTGTCGCGGTTGACTTCGAAGTGCGCATCCCGGAAGCCGAGATGGTCGAGTGCATAGCGATAGACGATCAGTGCCGACTCGATCGCCACCCAGGCCGGCGCGCCATCAGCGACGATCCAGCTGCCCCACGAGAAACTGTCGCCGATCGCGTTGTACAGTCTGACCGTGCCGACCGGTTCACCGGCGCCGCCCTGGTCGTCCTTGAGACAGATGATGAAATAGGCCTGGCCGCTGCCGGCCCGGTAGCGCTCTATCCACGCTTCCTGCCTGGCGACGTCGGGGTCGACCGAGGACAGGTGCGCGCTTTTCTTCGGGTCGAGCCGCAGCGCAAGGATGTAGGCGGCATCGGCCCGCTCGACGTCGCGCAACACCAGTTTGTTGCCGATGAGGGCGGCGGCGGGGCGGATGATCGGTTGGTCGCTCATGGGCATTCCTGATTGCGGTCGGGCGAGGCAGGATAACACGCCGCGCCCGGCTTGCCGCGATGAAAACGTGGTATTCGCCGCGGTCGACTTTTAGTTGCTCACGGGCCACATTTCTCGCCCGTGTCTACAGCGACAGAGTATGATTACGCTTCCCCGGAAAGCGCCGCGCGCGGGCCGGGTTCCAACGTTGCAGGAGCATCCATGTCCCGTTCATCCACTGCCCGAGTCCACGATGGCGCCAGCGTCGCCGCTGACGCGCAACTGGGCGATTTTGTCGTAGTCTATCCCGGCGCCGAGATCGGCGCGGGCTGCCACGTGCGCGGCTTCACCCAGGTCTGGGACGGTGTCCGCCTGCAGGACGGCGTCGACCTGGGCCCCGGCGTCACCATCGAAGCGCCGGAAGACGGACGCACGAGCGACGTGGTGGTCGGCGCCGGCACGCGCGTCGGCGCGGGCGCGCTGATCTGCCGTGGCGTGCGCATCGGCCAGGGTGCCGAGGTGGTGGCAGGTGCGGTCGTCGCGCAGAACGTGCCGCCCTACGCGATCGTGGCCGGCTCACCCGCCCGTGTGGTGAACTATGTGCAGCAGGCCGGCAGGCCGGCCGAGATCGAACTGCACAGCGTCGCCACCCTGCCGAAGACGCCGTCCATCGTGCGCCTGGGCGTGGGCGACGTGACCCTGCACCGCTTCAAGTACGTGCGAGATCCGCGCGGCGATCTGTCCGTGGGCGAGTTCGCGCGCGAGATCCCGTTCGTGCCAAAGCGCTACTTCCTCGTCATGAACGTCCCCAACGACAAGGTCCGCGGCGAGCATGCGCACTACCGGTGCCACCAGTTTCTCGTCTGCGTGAAGGGCAGTTGCGCCGTCGTCGTCGACGATCTGAAGTCGCGCGTGGAAGCGCCGCTGGACACGCCCGACGTCGGGCTGTACCTGCCGCCCATGACCTGGGGCATCCAGTATAAATACTCCAGCGACGCCGTGATGATGGTGTTCGCCTCCGACTACTACGAAGCGGACGATTACATCCGCGATTACGACGAATTCGTCGCCGCCAAGCGCCGCATCGATGGCGGGGCCCCTACCCCGGAGCACGCATGAGCATTCCATTCCTCGACCTGAAAGCCATCAATCTCGCCCAGCAGGAAGAGATCGAACAGGCAATGCAGCGCGTGCTGCAGTCCGGCTGGTACATCCTGGGCAAGGAAGTCGAGGCGTTCGAGCAGGCCTGGGCCGCTTATTGCGGCACCCGCCACGCGATCGGCGTCGCCAACGGCCTGGATGCAATCTTCCTCGTACTGAAGGCCTGGGGTGTGGGTCCGGGCGACGAGGTCATCGTCCCCAGCAACACATATATCGCCACCTGGCTCGCGGCCTCGCACTGCGGCGCCACCCCGGTGCCGGTGGAACCGGTCGAAGGCACATACAACCTCGACCCGGCACGCGTGGAAGCGGCGATCACGCCGCGCACGAAGGCCATCGTGCCCGTGCACCTGTACGGCCAGTGCGCCGACATGAACCCGCTGATGGACATCGCCGCGCGCCACGGCCTGAAGGTGGTCGAGGACGGCGCGCAAGGCCATGGCGCGACCTACAAGGGCCGGCGTGCCGGCGCGCTGGGCCATGCGGCCGCCTTCAGCTTCTACCCCGGCAAGAACCTGGGCGCGCTGGGCGATGCCGGCGCGATCACGACCGACGACGACGCCCTGGCTCAACAGCTGCGCACCTTGCGCAACTATGGCTCGCAGAAGAAGTATCACAACGAAGTTATCGGCTTCAATTCGCGCCTGGACGAACTGCAAGCCGCCATCCTGTCCGTCAAGCTGACGGCACTGGACGGCCAGAATGCGCGGCGCGCGGCCATCGCCGCCGTCTACGACGAGCAGCTGGCGGGTATTCCGGGACTGGCCCTGCCTGCCGTTCCGTCCTGGACCGCCCCGGTCTGGCACCTGTACGTCGTGCGCCACGCGCGCCGCGACGAACTGGCGCGCGGCCTGGCGGACCTGGGCGTCGGTACGCTGGTCCATTATCCGATCGCGCCGCATCTGCAGGCGGCCTATGCGCAACTGGGTCTGGAGCATGGCCGCTTTCCGATCGCCGAGGCGATCCACCGCGAGGTGCTCAGCCTGCCGATGGGCCCGACCATGACGCGCGAGCAGGCCATCGAGGTGGCGCAGGCCGTGCGCCGCGTGGCCGGCACGCTCTGATTCACTGTTCCCGTCACCCATTCCGTACCGACCATGTCTGTCCAGCCGCAATCACCCAGTTCCGTCGCCGCGCGCGCGCCAACCCTTACCACCGCGGGCGAGCGCCGGGCGGAGCTGTTCCAGATCGCCTGGTCCGACGAGGTGCTGGCCGGGATCGAACCGTCCTACGGCGTGCTGGACAACCGCGTCGACGCCCGCCACGACTGGCGCGAATACTGGCCGATCCGCCGGTTCCTGCTTGGCGAGCCGCTCGACGAAGCCACGTACTACGGGTTCTTTTCGCCGAAGTTCGCGTCCAAGACGGGCCTGTCGCACCAGGCCGTGCTCGATTTCGTCGCGGCGGCGCCGGCGGACACCGACGTGTTCACGTTCAGCCCCCAGGCGGACATGGGCAGCTTCTTCCTCAGCGTCTTCGAGCAGAACGAGTTGTTCGACCCGGGCTTCAACGCGGCCAGCGACGCCTTCCTGGCCGCCGCCGGTCGTCCGCTGTCGGTGGCGAACCTGGTGATGGATTCGCGCCAGATCGTGTTCAGCAATTTCATCGTCGCCCGCCCCGCGTTCTGGCGCGCCTGGCTGAACCTCAACGAACAGCTGTTCGCCATCTGCGAAGGCCCGGATACGCCGCTCAGGACGATGCTGACCCACGCGACCACCTACCCCGGCGCCGTCGAGCGCAAGGTGTTCCTGATGGAGCGCATCGCGTCGCTGCTGCTGACGATCGAACCGGGCTGGAAAGTGCGCGCCTACGACACCTTCCGTCTCGCCTGGTCGGCCACCCGGCTGGGCGAACAGAAACTGGATGCGGTGATCAGCGACGCGCTCAAGATCGCGATGCGCGAACAGGGCTTCGCCGAATACATGGAAGCCTTCGGCGCGGTCCGCAACCGGCTGCGCGCCGGTTGAACCGCAGGCGGCTCAGACCCTGAGCCGTTCCAGGCCGGCCAGGAACGACGCGCGCGAATGGCGCTGTTCGAAGCCGGCGTTGCTGGAGCGCGAAAAGCCCTCGTAGTCCGCGTCGATGGCGCGCAGCGCGGGCGCGATGTCGGCGAGCGTGGTGAACGTCAGGTGCCGCTCGGGCATCATCGAGACGTGCGACGCAGTCAGGAAATCGTAGCTGTCCGTCGGCTTCGCATTCGTGTTGAGCAGCACGGGCACCCCGGCGCTCTTCACTTCCACGGCCACCAGGGCGCCGCCGACCGGGAAACTCGGCACGTAGACCGGGTTCTCGATCGCCAGCAGCGCGCGCTGCACCGACGGCACGTTGCCGTGGTAGACGAAGCGCGCGGGATCGATGTCGCTCTTCGCCAGCAGGGTCCGGACGAGGTCGAGGTACGGGTCCGGCAGTTTGCCGAAATGATGGTGCACGCCGGCGCCGGACTGCAGCAGCGCGGCCACGACGTGCGGATACGACAGCGGCGCGAAGTCGCCGGCGAAATCGTACTTGCCGGAGCTGCCCGCGCTGACGGTATTCAGCGGCCGGCCCGCGACGCGCTGCGGCATGCGGGCCGGTTCGGCCACCTGCGCGTCGTGCAGGTCCAGCACGTGCACGCCGGAGCCGCAGTGCGCGCCGCACAACCGCCCGCCTTCCGCGTTGATGTCGATGTGCGCGTATCCCTTCATGCTCGCGCCCAGCGAAGGCTGGTAGTCGCAGTGGTGATAAAAGATCCGGCGCGGCACCGGTGCCGCGGCCGTCGCCACGACGGGGATCGGATCGACGTGGTGGTTGAACACGCTCGTGTAGTCGGGGCGCAGCTGCAGGATCAGCGTGCGCAGGAAGTCCGCCTTGAACGCGAGGTCGCCGGGCGGCAGGAACAGCACAGGCAGCGGCGCGAAGAATGCCTGCATCTCGCGCCGCTCGTCGGGTGTCTGCTGGTCGAACGGGTCGGTGACGATGACGACGTTGCGCGGCGCGAGCTGGGCGAAATTCTTGGCGACCCGGCTATGCCCGCCGACGTTGAAGAACTGCGATCCGATGATCAGCTGCAGGCCGCTGCCCGGCGCCCACGCCGGCGTATCGGCATACATCCGCTCGCTCAGGCGCTCGAGGATCGCGTCGAGTTGCGGATAATACAGCGCCTTCGTGTCGAACAGCTCGTGCAGGAACGTCGCGCGCACGTGCTGGAAAGCGATCATCAGGACGGCCTGCGGCGCCAGTGTGTCGGCCAGCGCCGGCGTCAGGTTCTCGTCCTGGAACAGGGCGTCCAGTCCTTCCCGTTGAATGATCATGGTGTTACGGTTCCCGAATGGCTTCGTCCAGGCCCTTCGTCAGGGGCCACAATAGATACGACAACACGGTGCGCTTGCCGACGACGATCTCGGCCGTCAGGGTCATGCCCGGCAGCAGGCGCGCGTGCGGATCCATGTTCTTCAGCCGGCTGGCGCCCAGGTCGACGCGGCTGACGTAATAGGCATCCGTGCCCGTTGCCATATTGGTCGTGTCGCGCTTGAACGCATCCTCGGACAGCGTGCGCACCTTCGCCTCCAGCGTGCCGTGCTTCTGGAACGGGAATGCGTCGAGCTTGATGTGCACCTTGTCGCCCGGTTTCACATGGCCGACGTCGAGCGAATCGATCTGCACCTCGGCATCCAGCGCCGTACCGAGCGGCACGAGCGTGAACAGCTTCTCGGCGGCCTGGGCGACGGAGCCCTGCGACAGCTTGGCGATGTCCTGCACCATGGCGTCGGCCGGCGCCGTCAGCACGACCTTGTCGCGGCGCAGCGTGCCCTTCTTGATCTGCTCGGCCGTCGCATCGCGCTCGCGCGTGAGGTTCAGCATGTCTTCCATGATCTTCTGGCGCCAGCCGTTCACGAAGGCCTGCTTCTCGGCCTCCATGCCGGCCAGCTCGCGCCGGATCTGCGGCTCCTGGTTCTTCGCCAGCGTGTAGTCGCGTTCCACTTCCATGCGCTTGTTGCGCGCGTCCAGCAGGTTGACCTTGGCGCCGAATTTCTGGTCGACGAGGCGTTCCTGCATGCTCTCCACTTCGCGCAGCGACCTGGTGCGGTCGCCCAGCACCTGCTGGTCGCGCAAATTCGTGTCCAGCGCGGCGCGGGTCTTGGCGATGTTCTCGTTCAGGCGCGTGACCTGGGCCGCGAAGTTGGCGCGGCGCTCGCCGGCCAGCTTGTCCTGCAGCTGGGTGTCGGCCGACACCTGGCCGCTTTCCGCCGGCGTCGTCTTGCCGGTCAGTTCGGCCTCGAGGCGCTTCACCTGCGTGTCCAGGCTGTCGAACTTCAGGCGCAACTGGGCCTGGTCGGCGTCGGCGTCCGTCGGGTCCAGGGTGGCGAGGCGTTCGCCCTTCCTGACGACCTGGCCGATGCGCACGTCGATCGAACGGATGATCGAGGTCTCGATCGGCTGCACGACGATGTTCGACAACGGCGTCGTCAGGCGGCCCTGCGCCTTCACGACCTCGTCGATCTCGGCGAAGCTCGACCAGACGAGGAAGCACACCAGCATCGCCGCCAGCGCATGCACCGTGATGCGGGCATACGGCGGCAGCGGCCGGCGCTCGATCTCGTCGGCGTCGGGCAGGAACTCGATGTCGGTCGGGTCCGCCGCGGTCACAGATGACTTGTTTGCTGGTTCCATAATTGAATGTAGGTAGAGCAGCGCGTCAGGAGTTCTTCGTGACGGCCCGCGTCCATCAGCTGACCACGCTGCATGACCAGGATGGAATCGGCATTGACCAGCGTCGACAGGCGGTGCGACACCATGATCACGGTGCGGCCGACGGCGATGCGCGACAGGTTGTTGATGAAGATGGCTTCGCTTTCCGGGTCGAGCGCGCTGGCCGCTTCGTCCAGCACGAGGATGCGCGGCTTGGCCAGCAGCGCGCGGGCGATCGACAGGCGCTGCTTCTGGCCGCCGGACAGGTTCGACGCGTTTTCTTCCAGCATCGTGTCATAGCCCTGCGGCATGCGCTCGATGAACTCGTCGGCGCCGGCGGCTCTGGCGGCTTCGACGATCTCCTCGAAGCCGGCCTCGGGCATCGTGGCGGCGATGTTCTCGCGTACGGTGCCGTGGAACAGGAAATTTTCCTGCAACACGACGCCGACCTGGCGCCGCAGGTGCGACAAATCGATCTCGCGGGCGTCGTAGCCGTCGAAGCGGACGATGCCTTCCTGGATCCGGTACAGGCCGTGGATGACCTTGGTGATCGTCGTCTTGCCCGAGCCGCTGCGGCCCACGATGCCGATCACGCTGCCTTCCTTGATCTCGAAGGTGGCGCGATCGAGCGCATTGTTCTGCGCGCCCGGGTAGCGGAACACAACGTTGTCGAACGTAATATTGCCGCGCAACTCGGGGCGCAGGCCGCCGCTGCGGCCTTCCGGCGCGCGGTTCATGACCTCGCCCAGCATGCGCACGGACAGCGCCGTTTCCTGGTATTCGTTGACGAGGCCCACGAGCGCGATCAGCGGGCTGCTGACGCGGCCGGACAGCATCTGGAAGGCGATCAGGGCGCCGACGGACAGGGTCTGGTCGAACACGTCCTGGGCGCCGATGACGATGATCACGACCGGCAGCAGCTTGCCGAGGAAGTCAGTGACGGCATTGCCCGCGATGGAGATCTGGCCCACGCGGAAATGCTGGGTCAGCGCATTGGCCGAGCGCTGGTCCCAGGCGCGGCGCTGCATCGGCTCGATGGCCAGCGCCTTGACGGTGCGCATGCCGTGGATCGTCTCCACCATGAGCGCCTGGCGCTCGCCCTCGGCCGTGTACAGGTCGTTCAGGCGGCGCTGGAACGTGGGCACGAGGATGGCGACGATGGCGCTGATGATGAGGGTGAACAGCAGCACGATCATCGCCAGCTTGATCGAATAGCTGAACAGGATGGGCAGCAGGATGAACAGCGCCGTCAGGTCGAGCGCCGTGGAGAACATCCGTCCCGTGAGGAAGTTGCGGATCTTTTCCATCTGCTGCATGTGGCGCACGACCACGCCCGCGGACGTGGTCTCGAAGTAATCGATGGGCAGCGACAACAGCTGCGCGAACGTGCGCCGCGTGAGGCGGATGTCGATCTTGTTGGTGCCCCACAAGGTCAGCATCCGGCGCATGAAGCCGAACGTGGATTCGAACAGCAGCGCGATGACGATGCCGGCCGCCAGCACCCACAACGTCGATACGCTGTGGTGCACGAGCACCTTGTCGATGACGAGCTGGAAAAAGATCGGCGACGCGAGGCCGAGGACGTTCATGGCCATCGCGGCGATGGCGATGTCGCGGAACGCGGCCTTCTGCTGCAGGATCTCGGGAATGAACCAGCGCAGGCCGAACGGCTGGCGGGTGTCCGTCAGCGTCGAGGTGCGCTTGAGGAACAGGACTTCGCCGCTCCACAGGGCCTGGAACGCGGACGGTTCCAGCATCTTGACGCTGCCCAGGTCGCCGAGCGGATCGAGCACGGCGAGCACGCCGCCGTCGTCGCCGCGGGCACCGACGACGATCATGCTGTTGCCGTCCTTCATGCGCGCGAGCAGCGGGAACACGCCCTTCTGCCCCAGCAGTTTATCGACCGTCAGCTGGCGCAGCCTGGCCTTCAGGCCGATGCTCGACGCCATCCCCAGCAGCATCGCGGACGACGGCTCTTCTGCGGTCAACGCATAGTCGTGGATCAGGCGTTCCGGGTTCACTTGCAGGCCATGGTGCTGCGCGATGGCAGTCAGGCATTGCAAAGTTGTATGGAGAAATTTTTCGGCCATTAGGAAACTAATAGATACGGAAGGCGGCAGACCGAGAGATTACCTTGTTGTTCGACAGAATTGTTGCTGAACAGCACTGTGTTAAGCCCTTTGTTCTTCGTTTGTCGTATTTTGAACGCAAAAAAAGGCAAGACCGATAAGGGTCTTGCCTTTTTGCTGACACGGCGGGGCCGGCGCGAACCGGCCCCTGTGACATTACTTGTGGCCGCCGGTGGCGAGGAAGCCCGAGTCCTGCGGCGTGGTGATCGACTTGGCCAGCGATTCGGCCGTCGATGCCAGCGTCGCATTCGTGCCGACGACCTGGTTGCCGTTGGCGTCGAACTGCTTCATCACGTCGACCATGCTGCCGACCGAGGCCAGCAGACCGGTCTGCGTACCGCCGGACAGGTCCGGCAGCGTCAGGCCGCCGGCCGCTGCGCCGGTGTCGACGGCGTTGAAGGCCGCCATCGCCTGCACCAGGCTGCCCACCTTGCCGCGCAGGGTGTCGGTGTTGGCCGTGGCCGCAGCTTCGCCTGCCGTCTTGTCGGCGGTGAACCAGACGTCGGCCGTGGCGGCCGTGGAGCCGTCGGTCTTCGTCATGGTCGACTGCATGCCGATCCAGTTGCCGTTGTCCTTGGCCGAGGTCTTGTCGCCGTTGACGCCGATGCTTGCGATGTCCAGCGAAGCAAGGCTCTTCAGCTCGCCCGACTGGCTGACGCCGTCGCCGTTCGCATCGACCCACACCTTCAGCTGGCTGTACGCGGCATCCTTCGAATCGATCACGCCGTCGCCGTTGGCATCCATCTGGGCCAGTGCTTCATAGCCGTTGGATGCGTTCTGGCCATTCGCCAGCTTCGTGGCAGTACCGAACAGTTCGGCGCCGCTGTCGATCGTGCCGTTGCCGTTGCGATCCAGTGCCAGCAGGCCGTCCGTGCCATCCACCCAGCCCGTCGTCACCTTGTTGCCGGTGCCGAACAGGTCGAACTGCACACCCTGCTGGATGCTCGTCGTGTGGACGCCGTCGCCGTTCAGGTCCAGCACGATCGGGCTGCCGATGTGGAGCTGCTGGATCTGGTCCGTCGACATCGCGGCGACCTGGGCCGAAGTGAGGGCTTCGACCTGGGCCGTCGTCAGCGCGAATACCTGGTCCGTCGTCAGGCCGTTGGCGATCTGGTTCGTCGTCAGCGCGGCGATCTGGCTCGTCTTCATCGCGGCGAGGTCGGTGGTCTCCAGCGCGGCCACCTGGCTGGTCGTCAGGGACACCAGCTGGCTGGTCGTCAGCGCCTGGACCTGGGCGGTGGACAGCGCGACGATCTGGTCGGTCGTCAGGCCATTCGCCACCTGGTTGGTCGTCAGCGCGGCGACCTGGGCCGTGGTCAGCGTCGCGAACTGGCTGGTCGAGAGGCCGGTCGAGATCTGGCTCGTCGTCAGTGCCGCGACCTGGCTCGTCTTCAGCGCCACCAGGTCGGCCGTTTCCAGCGCAGCCACCTGGTCCGTCGTCAGGACGCCCACCTGGGCCGTCGTCAGGGCGGCGGCCTGGGCCGTCGTCAGGGCGACGATCTGGTCGGTCGTCAGGCCGCTGGCGACCTGGCTGGTCGTCAGCGCAGCAACCTGGCTCGTCTTCATCGCGGCGAAATCGGCCGTTTCCAGCGCGACGACCTGGTCCGTCGTCAACGCGGCGGTCTGGGCCGTCGTCAGGGCGGATGCCTGGGCCGTCGTCAGCGCGACGATCTGGTCGGTCGTCAGGCCATTCGCCACCTGGGCGGTCGTCAGCGCGGCGACCTGGGCGGTCGTCAGCGACACGAACTGTGCCGTCGACAGGCCGGCCGAGATCTGCGCCGTCGTCAGCGCGGCGATCTGGTTCGTCTTGAGTGCCACCAGATCAGCCGTTTCCAGCGCAGCCACCTGGGCCGTCGTCAGACCGTTGGCGATCTGGCTCGTCGTCAGGGCGGACGCCTGGGCCGTGGTCAGGGCGACGATCTGGTCGGTCGTCAGGCCGTTGGCGACCTGGTTCGTCGTCAGCGCGGCAACCTGGCTCGTCTTCATGGCGGCGAAGTCGGCCGTTTCCAGCGCGGCGACCTGGGCGGTCGTCAGCGCGGCGGTCTGCGCGGTCGTCAGGGCACCGGCCTGGGCCGTGGTCAGCGCGACGATCTGATCGGTCGTCAGGCCGTTGGCGACCTGGCTGGTCGTCAGCGCGGCGATCTGCGCGGTCGTCAGCGACACGAGCTGCGCCGTCGACAGGCCGGCCGAGATCTGGCTCGTCGTCAGGGCGGCAACCTGGGCCGTCGTCAGTGCCGCCAGGTCGGCCGTTTCCAGCGCGGCGACCTGGTCGGTCGTCAGGCCGTTGGCGATCTGGTTCGTCGTCAGCGCGGCGGCCTGGGCCGTCGTCAGGGCGACGATCTGGTCGGTCGTCAGGCCGTTGGCGACCTGGTTCGTCGTCAGCGCGGCAACCTGGCTCGTCTTCATCGCGGCGAAGTCGGCCGTTTCCAGCGCGGCGACCTSGGCGGTCGTCAGCGCGGCGGTCTGSGCSGTCGTCAGSGCGGCRGCCTGGGCCGTCGTCAGGGCRACGATCTGGTCGGTCGTCAGGCCGTTGGCGACCTGGCTGGTCGTCAGCGCGGCRACCTGSGCGGTCGTCAGCGATGCGAACTG
>NZ_JBFUDR010000117.1:0-17977 GCF_056404615.1 Massilia sp. P2_C2
TTATCAACGTCGGTGGAAACAAGGTGGCCCCGGCGATGATCGAGGAGGCGCTCATGTCGTACCCCGCACTGCGCGAGGTGGCGGTCGTAGGCTTTCCCGATCCGGTAGAGGGCGAACGCATCGTCGCCTTTGTCGTGTGGCATGGAGCGTCTGACCTGGATGGGCTGAAAACATTTGCCCGAACACAGCTGGCACCGTATTGCCGGCCCCTGGAGTGGGTGACCTTACAGGCATTGCCGCGTAACTCGATCGGCAAGGTTTTGACATCCCAAATGCAACGTCCGGTCGCGGTAGAGACAGGGTCGTCCGGCTAAAAGAAAAAACAGCGATATGTTGAATATTCTTAACCGTGAAGTTGATACGTTGGAAGGATTTTACCCAGGCCTGGATGCCGAACTGGCAGAGCTGGGCATTGAGCGGCTGGAAGAGCCTGACGGGACCGCGATCTCGCTACTGCGCGATCGCGGGATCTCCAAATTGCTTATCGAGCGTTCGATGGGAGGGCAGGGTGCGTCAGCCACGGATTTTGTCCGGGTCCAGACTGCGTTGGGCCGTCGTGCGCCATCGATGGCCGTGGCCAGCTGTATGCACCATTACAAGCTGGCGGCACTTGCATCGGAAGCGCGCACTAACGCAACCGCCGAAAAGATCTTCGAAGTCCTGGTGAGTCAGAAAACGCTGCTGCTGGCGTCTGGCGGTGCGGAAGCCAAGCTGGAACAGCCCATGTTCCGGCCCTCCGTGACGCTTTCGCGCGTGGACGACGCGCTCTGCCTGAACGGTATCAAACGACCTTGTTCGCTGAGCCAGTCCATGACCCATCTGTCCGGGATGGCCGTCGGCTCCAGCGATAGCCCGTACCCCGATCAGCTGATGCATTTTTTTATTGATGCAAAGCAGGAGGGGGTGCGGCATCAGCTGTTCTGGAAGAACCCGGTGTTGATGGCAGCTGAAAGTCATGCGGTGGAGATGGAAAACGCTATCGTGGCGCCAGAGATGTTATTGCCGCTCGGTACTGAGAGTGGGGCAAGCAGCTTCGCCTTGGCTTGCTATGGCTGGTTCAATCTTTCGGCATGCGCCGTTTATACCGGTGTTCTGGTTGCCTTGATCGAAACGATCCGCAACCCAGTGCAAGCCGATTTAGGACACTGGGGAATCCAGGTGGAAGAGCTCCGGACACTTGTTGGATCGATTGCGGCGGAGTTGGATACCCGTCCGTTTGATCAGCAGCTTCTCGCTCGTATGTTCCGCATTCGTTTTGCCGCAGAGCGAATCGTTACTCACGCCGCCACGGATTGTTTTTCCCACGTGGGCGCCATGGGCTACGCGCTGTCAACCTTGCCCATGCTGTTGCTGAATGTCTGCTTGGCCATGCAGTTTCATCCACCTCGGCGCCACCAGATGGCATCACATCTGGGCGAGGAAATGTTGTCGGGACGGTTGCAGTTGGCATGAGTGACTTTGGCAAACCTGAATTTGCGGTGGTGGATCGTATCTTGCGCCATGCGCACGGTCCCCTTGCCGGTCGTACCGCCATCGAGGATGCAGACGGGAGCGTGACCTATCGGACCCTCGCGGAACGGGTCGGTCACCTGCGTGACATCTTGCCTGATTCCGAGCCAGGGCCCCTCGTGGTGGCTGTGCATGGCGTGGTCGATCGTGACTTCCTTTTTCTGCTGCTAGCGATCTGGTCACGCGGGCATGTAGTGTTGCCCATAGATCAAGGTCTGCCGATCGAGCGTAAGAGCGCGATATTGGGGCACGACTGGATCGGCCTACTTGTCGATCTTGCGGCGACACCGCTCGAAACCGGGCTGGCTGTACCCGTCTGGCGGTTGGGAGACGCTTCCGGGCCCTTGGCAGCGCCGCGGGCCCGCCGGCTTACGGACAAGGCAGGCGCAGCCTACGTTACGTTTTCATCGGGGACGACCGGCAAACCCAAGGCATTGCTGGGCCGCGCGGACAGTTTGAGTCATTTCATCGACTGGCAGGGGCAAGAATTCGCGTTCACCATGGAGGACCGTGTTCCAGTTCTGACCAGCCCATCCTTCGATCCGTATATGCGCGAAGTGCTGACGGCTTTGAGTGCAGGCGGTACCTTGGTGCTGACCGACCCCGGGCTACGCGGCGAGCCTGATGCGCTGATGCGGGTTCTGCACGATGCCCGGATCACGCGCCTGCATGCCGTACCGACCCTGGCGCGGCATTGGGGCCGCGCGCTGGAACGACAGAACCGGCAGCTCCCATCGCTGAAAACCATCTTTTTCGCCGGTGAGCCGTTATCGTCGGAACTGGTGGCGCGTTGGCGGCGGCACGCTCCTGCGGCCGAAATGGTCAATCTCTATGGCCCGAGCGAAACTACGCTGGCCCGGTTCTACTATCGGTTGCCCAAGGATCTGCCGCACACCGACAACCTGCCAGTAGGCAGGCCAATCGCAGACAGTGCTGCCGTGATTTTGGGCCAGGATAGCCTGCCCCTGCCGGATGGCGAGACCGGGACGGTGTTCATTGATACTCGTTATGCCACCTTCGGTACGGTTGAGCGCGGATGGCGTGACAGCGCGCTGGCCTCACCCCACGCGGTCCACGGCCCTTGTTTTTATCCGACCGGGGACTTGGGGCGGATTGCGAACGGGGTACTGGAAATCCTGGGGCGAACCGATGGCCAGTCGAAGATAGCCGGTATCCGCTTTCATCCGGCGGAAATTTCCGCTGCAATATCTGCCCTGGCGGGGATTGCCGAGGCGTTTGCCTTCGTCGTGGAAGCCAGCGCCAAGACCGTCCATGCGATTTATGTCGCCGAAGCAGGCATGCCTGCGTTGCCCCCCGAACGTATCCGCCGGGCTCTGGCCGAGCGGCTTCATCCTTCATTGATTCCATCCCGGATCGTGGCAGTCGAGGCGCTTCCCGTGACGCAGAATGGCAAGCTCGACAAGGCCGCGGCGATGCGGCTCGCCATGCATGAGACGACGATGGAAGAGCGGCATGTCGGACAGTATGACAATGACGTTCTGGCGGTCTTTACCCGGACCTTTGGCGGCGTGGAGATCGGCACGGAAGATAACTTTTATGAGCTGGGTGGAGACTCGATCCTCGCCGCCCAAATCGCTGCAGAACTCACTGTGCGTACGCGCAGGAATGTTGGCCCGGCGGACGTGCTGGCCCATGCCCGCGTCGGTGAACTAGCGGAAGCGTTGACCCACCTGGAGATGGTAAGCGATGCGCCGGAAGAGCGCATCGACGCGGCCCCGCGGAACGAAGCCGCGTGCATCGAACTGTCGCCGCGCCAGCTTGCGTATCGCGCCGTATGCATGGCCGAAGGAGATCGTGACTGGTGCATCCTTTCCCGTGTCATCGCCCAGGTAGGGGCAGTCGAGCCGGACGTGCTGCGCGCGGCGATACGCTCGCTCGCGCAGTGCCATGATGTCTTGAGGCTGCAATTCCCGAACGGGGCCGTTTCTGACACGCAGCACATCGTTTGTGCCGAGGCTGATTTTGCCCAGTCGATGTCGGTAGAAATGCATGATTTCAGTGCGCTGGCCGACGACGCGTTCGAGCAGAAACTTTCCGAGCTGCGTGCCGAAGGTAGCCGCCGCCTATTCGACCTGACACGGGCGCCGTTGTTGCGCTGTGCCATCGTGCAAGGGCGCAAGGACCGGCGGCTGGTGCTGTGGACGCATCATCTGATCATGGATGGGCCGTCGCTGAACATGTTTTCACATGCGTTGCAAGCGGTCTTGAATGGCAGCGGGCATGCGTTGCCGCTACCGACTGCGGGATACCGTGATTTTATTGCTTGGCAGCATCGCCGTTCCCGGAGCAGCCAACAGGTTGAGCGTGCCTATTGGCTCAGCTTGCTCGAGAACTTCCGCCCTGTCCGCGTAAATGAGCGCCGCCTGCCTGGCAGGGACCCGCAAGGCTATATTTTTACCCGTCCCTTCGCTCCTGGCGTGGTGCAGGCAGTGCGAGCGAGGGCCGTAGAGTGGCAGTGCACGCCGTTCACCATATTACTTGCCGGATTTATACAAGCCATTGGAACACGTTCGGGCAACGCGGCGCCGGCCATCATTGTGCCGATGCAGGCCCGTGGTTTGCCATGTTTTGCCGAAACGATGGGTCTGTTTTTTTCCATGGGCATCGTGCGGCTGGCATTGGACACCATTGGGCGGGACGGGCGCTTCGCGGCACGGCTTCAGGGCCAGTTGAACGACGCTGCAGCGTACTCCGAATATGAATTTCATCAACGGATGGGCGACCTGCCAGCTGCCGACGACCCCTATTTCTTCCCATTGTCCACGGCTCTTTTTAACCAGAACAAGCTGCCACCTGGGATGCCCTATGCGGCGGCAACCCCGATGGGGTCGCATCCGCTCGGGCGCTCGCTGAGGTTTCAAATCCAGGGCGAGGTGCAGTTGAAGGGAGACGACTTTCTGATTACTTACTTGCACCGCGAAACGACCTTTGCCGACGAAGGTGGCATCGAGCTATTCGCCGATCTTGTTGAAACCAAAATCATGGAACTTGTCGCATGAGCCAGATGGCTGTTTTTCCTTCTACTCGCAATAAGGGGCCGTCGACCCTGCCGATCACGCAGCACATAGCCGGTCATAGGATCGAGGACCTTGCTGCACGCGCGGATGGGGGCGCCTTTTATGCCTATGATTTGGAGCGGGTACGGCAGCGGATAAAGGAACTGCGGCAGCATCTGCCGGACACCGTGTCTCTCTACTATTCGCCCAAGGTGAATCCTTTTCCACCGCTTTTGCATGAGCTGTCTGCGCTGGTGGATGGTTTTGATGTCGCCTCCGGCCGGGAACTGAAAGCGGTCCTGAACACCCAGGTCGCACCGGCCGCCTGCCTGTTTACCGGCCCAGGCAAAAACGTGGAGGACATCCGGTCAGCCGTCGCAGCCGGCGTGATCGTCAACCTCGAGTCGTCCGAGCAGTTGTCGCAGACGATCACCGTTGCCGAACAAATGGGGAAAAAACCCCGCGTTGCATTCCGCATCAATCCGGTCGGCCTTGTGTCTGGGCTGGGCCTTGGGCGCTATGACCATTCGCCCTTCGGTTTCGAGCCCGCCCAGCTGCCACGGGCTCTGCAGGTGGCGCGGGAGAGTGACGCCCGCATAGAAGGTTTCCACGGTTTCTTCGGATCGCAGTTTTATGACGTGGCTGAACTCGTGCGGATCCAAACCGCACTGTTTTCGCTGTCCGCCGAGCTGGCCGCTGGGATAGGACTGGAACGCTATTTCGTCAATCTGGGAGGCGGCTTTCCTGTAGGTTTTTACGAGGCAGATCCCACGTTCGATCTGCTGTCGATGGGGCAAGCCATGCGGGAGTGGACCGGGCGCTTGCTGCCTGCGGATGGCCGGGTTTCGCTCATTCTGGAACTGGGGCGCTATCTGGTGGCCGAGGCGGGTTATTACGTCGCGCGGGTCGTCGACTGCAAAAAAGTGGGAGACGAAGAATTCATTGTCCTGCAAGGTGGGCTGAACCACAACATGCTCGCGGCCGGGGTGTTCGGGCGCGCTGCGGCGTCCAACGCCCGCGTGTCCCTGAGCGGCGCGGGGCTGGAGCAGCGCAGAACGAAGACGGTTTCCGTGGTCGGCCCCCTTTGCACCTCGGTCGACCGGTTTGCCACCCATGTCGTTTTGCCGGAACCTCGCATTGGCGATTATGTGGTGATCGCAAATTCAGGCGCCTACGGCGCATCTTTCAGCCCCTTGAATTTTCTTGGACACGAGCGGGTACAGGAAATGATCGTCCGCTCTCATGTTCACAATAATTCGATATGACTCACACACTAGTTAATATGGTCCAGGCAGCAAGCAATAGCAAAACCGAGGTGGTGGAGCTGTGGCGCAAGTATCTCGGCCCCACGGCCAATCTGCAGGCAGATTTCATCGCCGAGGGTGGCGATTCCCTGACGGCCGTGCGCTTGCTCCGCGATATCGAAAACCGTTTCAACATGGATTTCGATCTGAGTAAGCTGACCGATGGAATTACGATCGAACGACTGATCGCGCAGATTGAAGGCAGCCGCGCGGGTACCGGCATGGACACCGGATCGAACCTGCACCTCGTCGATGCCGGAAGCGTCGTTCCCGATGCTTGCACGACGGAAGATGGCGGGGGTAGGGCCCGTCCTATGGGAAATGCCATGCCGGCCCGACCGTCCCTGAGTAGCGCGGTGCGTGAATCCGGCTCAACCCATGCCGCGCCCATGCAGCGCGCGTACTGGATTGGCGAGAAAGGCGGGCTGGACAGCTCTGCCCCTGCCGTCTATATGATGGAATTGCAGGTAGCGATGCTGGATCCAGCCCAACTGCAGCAGGCGGTGGAGACCGTCGTCGCGCGCCACGAAATACTGCGCTTGCGAATCGACGAGGTCGGCATGTTGCAGGCGGACACCGAATACCGGGTACCCGAGCTCGCCTTTCTGGACTGCACTGCCGAAGGGGCCGACGCCGAGCGAGAACTGCAGGCCTTTCGCGAGGCGATGGCCGGCGTCCGTTTCGGATTCGATGGAGCATCGTTTTCGATCGGACTGGCGCGCGCGGGAGCGCAGAGCCATCTCTTTCTCACGCTGCCACTGTGGAGATTCGATGCGGCAAGCACCCAGCGTCTGATTCAGGAACTGCTGGCCCTCGCAACAGCGAAGGGGGACACGAAACTAGCTGAGCCCGCGGATTTCACCACCTACGCCCGGCAATGGCACAAGCGCCGCACCGTGACACAGTATGAGCGCGATCGCAGTTACTGGCTTGAACGCCTCGGCCGTTTGCCGGCAGCACCCGGACTGCCCCAGGTTAAGCGTGTGAACCCCCCCACGACCGAAGACACCGCAAGCTATTTGCGCCATATTCACGCCGAGCTGTCGCAACAGACATGGTCCAGTTTGCAGGCACAAGCGGCAAAACGCTCACTCACCGTGGCCAGCGTCGGGTTGGCGGCCTTCGCATGCGCACTGGCCCGCATCAGCGGGAGCGAACATTTCACGTTGACCTGCTTGATTTCGGCCCGCGACAGCTTTGATGAACGCGCCGCTGACTGCCTGGGCAATTTCGGCGAAACCTTGTGTCTCGAGGTAGACCGGCGCGAACAGGCCGATTTCGAGAGCCATGCGATGCTGCTGCAACGGCAGCTCTGGCGCGACCGGACGCATATGAACTTCAGCGGGACGGATGTGGCGGCGGCCTGGCGGCGGCAGCACGGCTATAGCGACGGCCCGACCTTTCCGGTGACCTTTACGCTGGCGAAGGATATTGCCGGCGATGCGGCCGACATTGTTGCAAGTTCGGGCCGTTTGTCGGTACCGCAGGTCCATCTGGATCACCAGATCCTGGAACACCGCAACGGTGCGATCCTGAATATCGATTATCGGGAAGGTATCTATACGCCCGGGGTGCCGGAGGAAATTCTGGCGTCATATCACGCGGCGCTGGTGGCCCTGGCCGAGAGCGATATAGCCTGGGCTGAAATTTTTCCTGGAAGAAAAGGCAATTGGCCGGAAGCACCCGCAATGGGGTTGCTGACCCGTCCGGGCGAGCGGCTGGAAGATGGCTTCCTGCGTAACGTCACGGAGCAGCCGGACCAACTGGCCGTTATTACCGAAGAGGCAAGTCTGACGTACCGCGAGCTGTTCCTGCAGGCGTTGCACCTGGCAGAACGTTTGCGTGCAGAGGGCGGGCAATCCGGGGACAGGATCGCCATCCATACCGAAAAAGGCTGGCGCGAAATCGTCGCCGTGATCGGCGTGATGCTTGCGGACATGGTGTATGTGCCGATGCACCCCTCCTTGCCGGTCTTACGTAAGAAAACGATTCTGCAGTCGAGCAGCGCGCGGCTCATTCTCAGTAGCGCCGGGCCGGAATCGGACGCCGTACTGGGCAAGGCGCTGGAGGGTGCGCGGATCCTCGTCCTCGACGGCGGCCGGGCACCGGGAGGAGACCCGACCGCCATCTCCCCGCGCAGTAGCGAGCGCGCCTACATTCTCTACACATCGGGAACCACGGGCACGCCAAAAGGGGTGGCCATGAGTCACCGAGCCGCGCTGAACACCATCCGCGATTTGCTCGACCGTTATGCCATCGGCCCGACGGATCGTTGCCTGGGCCTGTCGCAGCTCAGTTTTGACCTCTCCGTGTTCGACATTTTTGGCATGTTGGCGGCCGGCGGAGCCCTGGTACTACCTTCTGGTGCCGATGAGCGTAACCCGCCAGCCTGGCTCGATATGTGCCACCTGCACGGGGTGACGCTGTGGAATTCGGTCCCGGCACTGATGCAGCTGGCGATCGACAGTGCGACCGATTGTGCGTTCCGCAGGCTGCGCCTGGTCTTTTTGAGTGGCGATTGGGTCCCATCGCACCTGCCATCGCGCATCCGGCAGATCAGGCCGGAGGCGCACATCGTTGCCATGGGAGGTGCGACCGAGGCGGCGATCTGGTCGATCCTGCACGACATCGAGGATTCCGGCAGCGAGACCGCCACGATACCTTATGGGCGGGCGATGYGCGAGCAGGCGGTTTATGTGCTGGACCGGAATGGCCGGCAATGTCTGCCGTTCGAGCCGAGCGAGATATTCATTGCTGGAATGGGTCTGGCCGAGGGGTATTGGGGCGACGAGGCGAAAACCGAGGCAAGCTTCATTTATCACCCGTACAGCGGCATGCGCCTTTATGCGACCGGGGACCTGGGGCGTTACTGGCCGGATGGCACCATCGAATTTTTGGGGCGGCGTGACAGCCAGGTCAAGATCCAGGGCTATCGGGTCGAATGCGGCGAGGTGGAGGCCGCGCTGATCGCCAGCGCAATGGTGGAGGATGCGGTTGTCATCGGGGCGGATGAACCGCGTGGCAAGGCGCTGCATGCCTACGTGGTCACGCTGCCGGGCATGGTGCTTGACAGGGATGGCCTGATGCACAAGTTGTCGGCCCGGCTCCCAGCGTACATGGTCCCGACACGGCTTTTCGAAGTCGCACGGCTGCCCTTGACCAGCAATGGCAAGGTGGATCGGAGAGCGCTGCTCGGCTTGGGCGCGCGTGATCTCCTGGCGATCGACGAGGCATCCGCGCGGCAGGCAGCGCGAAACGACCTGGAAAAGAAACTGGCCGGAGAATGGGCCAAACTTTTGGAAATTCCGGAGCCAGGCATTGACGATGATTTCTTCGCGTTGGGAGGAACGTCGTTCACGGGCATGATGCTGATGGCGCGCCTGTCGCGCATGTTCGAGGGGCGGCGCTTGACTCTCGCCCATCTGACCTCTTGTCCAACCATCCGCAAGCTGGGAGCGATGCTCGACAGCGCACAGACCGATGACGGCACCTGCCTGCGCCCGGTTGGCGGATGCAAGGGCGCCCAGGCTCTGGTATTGCTGCCGCCTATCGGCGGGAACAGCGCATGCTACAGCGAGTTGATTTCCCTGCTGGCCCCCAGCTTCCACATCCATGCTGTCACGGCGCGGGGCCTGGATGGGGAGCAGATGCCGTTCCGTTCCATCCCGGAGATGGGGCAGGCCTATGCGCGGATGATTGCCGCCGCGCTCCCCGATGAAAAGCCGTTGTTGGTGGGCTGGTCGATGGGTGGGCTGGTGGCCATTGAAGTCGCCCGCGCGCTGGGCGACAGGCAGGCAGGCATCGTGGCAATCGACTCCCGCCTTGCMGCCTGCGGTGGCGACGGGCGTCAAGCGGACGACAGGGCTGCCTTTCTGGAAGATATCCGGTTGGCGAACGGCGATGCCGGAGCCATGTCACGGCTTCTGGATTGTGACCCGGACAGCACTCCCGAGGCAGCGTTCGCGGTCGCCGCGGCGAGGGTGTTTTCTGCGCATCGCCAGGCTCTGGAATCCTATGTGCCGCTGCCCGTCGCGGCGCGCGCGACGCTGATGGTCGCCGCCCATGCGCCAGGCAGGGAAACGGGGCTGGAAACGATATTCGCCCAGGTGGAACGGATTGTCCTGGACGCCGATCACTACACCATTTTGCGCGGCGCAACGCTGGCAAGCATTGCCAAGCAATGTCGTCACATTGTGGCGGCGCCCAAAGCCGGGGCAAGGGGTATGCAACGTCTGCAGGCCATTTTGCAGCAGGTCCGTCCCGGTTTTGACGAAGTCCTCACCTCTGCCGATGTCATCGGGCAGGAACTTGGTTTCAGTTCGATCGAACAGATAAGGATCATTGGCCTGATCGAGGATGCATTGGATATCGATCTTATGGCCGATGGCCTCCACGCTCTGAACGTCGGTGCACTGTGCGCATTGCTGGAGAAGGAATCATGACTTTGCCGCGCGAGGTTTTCCTGTCCCGATGCGAGTACCACCTGGGCCATCTGGTCACACTGGACGAGCTGCCCCTGGTCGGAGAAGAACGCGACGCGCTGCACGAGCAGGGACTGGCGACCGTGAGCCGGATCGACACGCCGCTGTCCGAACTTTTGCCCGAGCTCTTGTGCGCGCATATCGACCAGCATGGGGCCCCCGATTTCATCGTCGTCGTCTCCAATTCGCTCAACAATGCCGATATCGGTGCCATCACGCGCGGACTGGCCCGCAGCGCGACGTTGGCGGCTTTGCCCATGCAGTTTGTGAACAGCGGCGACTGCACCAATTTTCATCACGTTTTAAGGCTCGGGTGGGCCTATCTGCACGCTGAACTCGGGCGCGATGTCCTGCTTGTCACCGCAGACCGGGCCGTGGACGCGGTGGGTGGCGAGATTCGCGCCGAGTTCGGCGGCGGCCTGGTTGGCGACGCGGTAGCGCTGTGCCGCCAGGGATTGGCGCCGCAGTCTCGCGGGTGGCGCCTGCTTTCGGCGCCGGTCATCGTCAAGGATGCTACCGAAGCCGTGAATATCGATGCCAGACTTGCCTTGTCGGTACAGGGCCTGCGCCGCGCGGCCCGCGCCGTCATGCCCGAACGAGGCATGGCGGCGGAAATCGACCAGCTCATCCCCAATACCTATACGCGACAAAGCGCCGAGCTTCTTTCGTTGGCAACGCGTGTTCCCGAGGAACGCATTTTTCTTGGAAATGTTGCCCGTACTGGACACTGCTTTGCTGCCGACAACCTCATCAACCTGGTGGATTACGCCGATGGAGCGCATGCGCCCGGAAGCCAGCTGCTGATGGTTGCCTCCGGAGTCTTTCAGTGGAGCGCCGTCCTGCTCGAGAGGGCTCCTCAACATTCTTTTTAGTCAGGGAATACAAAAACATGAGTTTCATTCTTACCCGAAAAAACGACAAGGGCGCACTGTCCGAGGCCTCTGCAAAACTGGGCTGGAACCTGCCGCTCATTGAGTTCGGCAACGTTTGCCTTGCCAGCGCCAATGAGGCGACCTGTGCAAGCTTCGCGCAATCCGGGGCGCGGTCTTACGCGCTGCTGGGCAGCATCGCCAACCATGGCGAGCTGCGCCAGATGCTCGCGATGTTTGACAGTGCAGCGCTGAATGCCTCGCATGCGGAACTGGCGGTAATGCTGATCACGCGGCTCGGCATGGCGGGCTTGTCATTCATCGACGGCGCCTTTGTCCTGTTTTGTGATGATGCGGAAAGCAATGCGCTGACGGCGGTTGTGGATGTCCTTGGGCAATACCCGCTTTACGTAACCGAGGGGAGCAATCCATGGGTTGCGCCAAATCCCCGATTGGCCGCCCTGAAGCCGGGATTCGAAGCGGAGTTCTACGACGTGTCCGAGTTACTGCGCGGCGGATCGCGTGCAGATAATTATGTGCCCATCAAAAACATCAGTCGCATCAAGCCTGGCACCGCGTTGCAGATCCTGCATGACGGCCAAGGTCATTGTCATCTCGCCTCGGCGAGCTTCCACGTGCTCCATCGCAAGACAGACCGCGTCGTCAATCTGGATGAGGGAGTCCGCGCTTTGGAAGAGATGTTGATTCCGGCGATCCGCAATGCCTGCGAAGGCGAGGGCCGTACCTATGTGCCACTCTCGGGCGGTATCGATTCCAGTCTGGTGGCCGCATACGGCATGCGCTTCAGCACGCTCAGTACCATTGCCCTGGGGACTCAACGTTCGAACGAATACGTACCCTCCAAGAGGGTCGCCGACCATATCGGATCTTCGCATAGTGAAGTCGAACTCAGCACCGATGATATTTTGTCTGGCATGTTCGACGCGATTTACTACAACGGCATCTTCGATGGGTATGCCGCAGAAGTGCAAGCCAGCCTCTTTGCCCTGATGGCGCGCCTGAAAGGCAAGACCGATCTGATTGTAACGGGCTATGGTGCCGATTTACTGCTGGGGGGTACGATGATTCCGGGTAATCTGCCCGAGATCGGGGTCAACCAGGAGCTGTGGGCACAGGTGTATCGCACGCGCTGGAGCGGCGAATTCTCGCCAGTAGGGGCCAATATGATGGGAATGCAGATCCGTCATCCGTTCTGGACGCCTCGTTTCCTGGGCTACTGCCTGGATCTGCCCGAAGAGCTTAAGGTTTCGGACAATGAAGTGAAAATCGTTCTGCGCACCTTCGCCGAGCGCCAAAGCATCCTTCCAGAGCAGACAGTGTGGCGCAAGAAGATCGCTATTCACCACGGCTCGTCCGTCGAGGACATTCTGTCAGACACGCTTGGCATGGAAATCAACGCGCAAGCCAAGGAACTGTTCGCTTACGGTCTTTACCGCGATGCCGTCAGCGGCAAGCTGGATTCGCAAACATTCGACCCGAAAAAAGCGCTTGCCCGGTTCAGGGCCGAGATTTGACGAAACAGGCAACCGTAGAGAGGAAATGCGATGGAAAACAATCCAACTTTCGGCGTCCAGCTGGAGAACCGCGCCGGGATTGAAGCGCTTTCGAATGAGGAACTGCGCCAGCTTGTTTTCAAGCATGGTTGGCTGCTGATTCGCGGAGCGCATTACGACGCTCCCGACTTCGAGGCATTGGCCACGCGTCTCGGCGAGCATGTCCAGTATGGTTTCGGCAAAGTGCTAAATATGGAAGCGCAAAAAGATGCGGCAGAAAGCCAGTTCTCCAACGCGTCAATGCCGCTGCATCAGGACACGATCTTGAATGCTGACAACAATGCGCAATTTCTGGTGTTCCGTTGCTTGGAAACCACTGCAGATGCGGGTGGCGAAACACTGCTTACTGATAACCGCCGGTTCATGAAGAGGATCCCCGCTGATCTTCTGGATATTTTGCGCAATGTGGAATTCAGCTATCGCCCATTAACCTCCGGCTACTATAAACTGCGGGAAAATGAGACCGACATCCGTCTGCCGCCATTGGCTCGCCACCCGGAAACAGGTGAAGAGATTCCTTACCTGGCGCTGGATGACCCTGAGGATGAGCGTCGCAACTATGCGGCGAGTGTGGTCGCGTACGATGCGAATGCAAGCCGCTCGCTGATGGAGCGGATCGACAAAGCGCTACGCGCTCCCGATATTCTATACGCGCATAAATGGCAAGTCGGCGATCTGCTGATCATCGATAATTTCCTTGTCTGTCACGGACGCAATCCGTCCAGTTACGGCTCTCGCCGCCGCCTTGAACGGATTGCACTCAAGGCCCGCAATATTTTGGCTAATGCCTGAATTGCAGAAGACATTCCGTTATTACCGGAGGGCGGTTCGACAACGGCGATGGCGATAAGCAAACTTAGTGTATGATGGCGTACCTCGAAAACCGTGACGGTTGGTCGAGGTAAAGCGCACGGCGCATAGGATGCGAGACGTATCACCGAGATAGGCGGTCATCTGAATGCCGTGCCACGTACCCTTCGCTGCGCAGCAAGTTTATCTAAGTACCGATGGTTTGATAGGACTTTATTTGTTCCCTTTGACGTTAGGTGCGGCTGGCTGGCTGGCGGTTGGGTTGGACATGTATCTACTTAAGAGAAAAGAAAAATGAACGTGGTTTCGCCTTTTGCTCCAAAAACCGAGCATCAACCCCTCCCCGTCCGCGGCGTGCGCTATGCGACGCATCGTTGTGGTTTCAAGGAATCCGGTGGCGATGATCTTTTGCTGGTGGCCTTGGCCGAAGGTACCTCTGTAGCTGGCGTGTTCACCCGCTCCTCCACTGCAGCAGCACCGGTGGATGCTTGCAGAGCCAATTTGCCGCTGGGTGAGGCAAGGGCACTGATCGTGCATTCGGGGAATGCGAATGCATTTACCGGAAAGATCGGTGAAGCGGTCGTACGCGACACGTCGGCGGCGGTCGCCAATCTTCTCGGCTGCTCGCCGCAGATGGTCTATTCCGCGGCAACCGGGATCATCGGGCGCGCGTTCCCTTCGGAGAAAATTGTGTCGCGCCTCGGCGAGTTGGCTGAACGACTCGATGCCAATGGCGGCGCAGTGGCTGCGCGAACCATTATGACGACCGATACGTTCCCGAAATCGGCGTCGCGCAAGATTGCAACCTCGCAAGGGGAAGTTGTGCTCACCGGTCTTGCGAAGGGTGCGGGAATGATAGCGCCGGATATGGCAWCCCTGCTGTCCTTCGTCTTTACGGATGCGAAGATTACTTCGGGTGACTTGCAGCGCTGCCTGAACGTGGCCAACCAGAAATCGTACTCCAAGATATCGGTCGATGGCGACACGTCGACAAACGACACGCTGCTACTTTTCGCTACGGGCCAGTCCACGGCCGAGCCATTATCCGGCGAGGATCTTGCTGCTTTCTCGGCAGGGCTTAACGATCTCCTCAAGGAGCTTGCACTGCTGATCGTGCGCGATGGCGAGGGTATCAGCAAGTTCATCACGGTCGATGTCAAGGGGGCGCGTACCGACGCCGAAGCGCTGAGCGCCGCTCGGTCCATTGCCGGATCGCCTCTTGTCAAGACGGCCATGGCTGGCGGCCACCCCAATTGGGGACGCATCATCATGGCGGTTGGCAAGAGCGGCGCTACTGTAAATAAGCGCAATATGTCCATCAGCCTGGGCGGTATCCCGGTGGCCCGCAGCGGTGACCCGGTAGCGCATGACCGCGAAGAAGAGCTGCATGCCCATATGACGGGAAATGAAATACATATTGAAGTGGATCTGGCCGCCGGCACGGCCTCGGACACTATTTATACCTGTGATCTGACTTACGGTTACGTTGAGATCAACGCATTTTACAAGACTTGACGGATTGTCCGGCATCCCGAAAAAATACCGCATGTCCAATTGGGTACACGCGGTGTGCTAGATGCGACGCCTGTCAAGTGACAGGTAAGCATCTGGATACTGGATAATGCCATCGGACTATGCAGAGGGATGATCGAGATGCCTCAGCGCCCCATTTTTAATTCACCAACATTCAGGATTCGACACCGTGTTAAAGCCGCGACAGAAAACCCCTAATCTCCGCGTCCCCCTCGTGCAAGGCGGGATATGGTCGATTGACGAGCGAAAGCCCACACACTTTACGGTGATAGTCTTCTATCGCGGTGTGCATTGTCCACTGTGCAAGCAATACGTTACCGAACTGGATAGGTTGATTCCCGAATTCCACGCGGCGGGTGCGAGCGAGGTCATTGCGGTCAGTGGTGACGACGTTGATCGTGCGCGCAAGGCACTGGTCGAATGGGATATTAAAAATGTTCCGATCGGGTATTCTCAAACGTTGGATTCGATGCGGGATTGGGGTCTTTACATTTCGAAGGCCATCCGCGAAGGCCAGCCTAACGAATTTGGCGAGCCGGCAATGTTYATTTTGCGTCCGGACCAGACCCTATATGCCGCCATCCAGACCACGATGCCCTTCATGCGTCCAAACCTGAAAGAAGCGATTGAAACCATCAAATGGGTTATCGCGAACGACTACCCGGCTCGGGGCGAAGTCTGACTCTGCGCCAGCCAGAATACGGATGTTTTACCATGTATACCAAAGAACAGTTCAGCTTGCCTAGCATCGATTCGGTGCGTGCTTTTGTCGACAACCGATCGTTTGGCGTGCTGGCGACACATCGCGACGGTAAGGTATTCAGCTCGCCAGTACCTTTTGATCTGCGTGAAGATGAAGAAGGCAAACTTTTTGTCACCGGTCATATCGCGCGAGCCAATGAGATGCTTTCTAGCTTTGTTAGCGGCAATTGCGCGACAATGACTGTGATGGGGCCGGACAGCTTTGTGCCTGCTGAATGGTTTGGTGTGCGGCATCGGATTCCCACATGGTTATATTGTTCGGTAGAGATATCTGGTCGCCTCGAGCCCAGTAACTACGACACGATGGTCGACGACGTAAATATCATGATCGCACGGCTCCAGCAACAGGTGATTCCCGGCTCGACCTGGACATTGAACGACATTGCACCAGAACTGTCGGGCGAATACCTCAAACATATTGCCGGCTACCGGCTCTACGATCTAGATATTAAGTCGTGTTTCCGCCTAAATCAGGGTAAGGGTCATTGCGCGGCGCTGATCGAGCATCTTCGTGCACGTAATACCGAAGCGACTAATATACTAGCCGATCTGGTGGCGGAGCCGCCGACAAGCAGGCAGGGTCAATCGACCACAGCGTAATGACGGCCGAGGGGCTATGCTGCGCAACCGCCCATACGAACCCGTCGGGGAGTAGTCCCTGATATAAACTCCATTCCGACGGGTTCCCTGGTAAGGGCCCTGTTTGGCGCAGTCGGGGCGGATTGCGCGCGCAACAAATATCCGTGATCTTTGGGCACAAGCCTTGGCCAGTGGCTTTGACCAATGCTTCTTTCAAGGTCCACAGTTCCATGCAGGCTTTGCCCTGTAGGGCATCTGGTAGCTCCGCAATTTCCAGAGCTTCTCGTTTGGAGCAAAACATCTGACAAATTTCCGCTGTCAGCTTTCTGTTGATTGATTCGATATCGATACCAACGGCTGCGGCACGAGAAAATGCGACCGCAACCCGATGGTCAGTATGGCTGAGATTCATATGGATAGTAGCTGTTCCCGCCGACGTTAAGAGCCGAGGTTTCCCGTTCAGGTCTTTTCCGATAGCCACTTCAGGTGGAGGACACCCCAACAAGGACGCCAAGACTTGGCGCAGCAGTGAATGCGCAGCAATATAGCTTTGGCGATCAGTGGCGTATCGGAAGCGTCGTGCTTTTTGTTGCTCTTCGTCGGAAAGCAACTTGTGCCATTCTTGCGCGTGCTCAATGGAAAGACCGTCTGTGTCAAGCCATACAATACCAATGCCCCCAGAGCCAATGACTTCGCTGAAATCAGCGAAACGTGTCGTATTCAATGGTGTTAGTTTTTTGTGCAAAGCGGGAAACCTTTTAATAAAATTTTTGCCTTCCGGTGGTTCGGGTGCCGTTAAGGCCACGGTTGTACTGCATTGGAGACGATGCTGTCCGAGCCGGGCCGAATGCTGCTTTCTAAGAAGGCCATCCCAATCATCGTGCGGCCGGTCAAGTACCTCAACAACATTACTGAGTAAAACCATCGGGCTATCAAGCGCATGACGAACCCGATTTTAGATGTTGGATTATTTCGTGCCCCGAGCGTCGTGCGGTCCGGTGTCGAGCTGATGCTCATAATTCGCAAGGAACAGTTTGTCATCAACGAAGCCACTTCGATGTCGTTCACTAACGAAATTTATGTGCGCGCAAGAAAGACCCGCTTAATCGAACGCGAAGCAACGCTCGGCGCGAACAATCCATTTCACATTTAGCAATATAACAGAACTGTAATTTCAACATCGGAGGTAAACATGAGCGCGTTTCAAAAAATTTGGATGGCAATGCCTTCCCTAATGCTGGTCTTCGGCGCCGCCGGCTGCGTCACCCTGAGTGCGAGCCTAGCCGGCTGCTCCGACGCCACGGGCAAGGCGGCAGAAGCACAGACGCAGGAACAGGCCGGCCCGCCGGTGTCGGCCGCCGCCGTGCTCGAGAAGCCGATTGCGGAAACCCAGGAATTCTCGGGTCGCCTGGAAGCCGTCGAGCGCGTCGAGATCCGTCCGCGCGTCTCCGGCTACATCACCGCCGTCAACTTCAAGCCGGGCGCCGAAGTCAAAAAGGGCGACGTGCTGTTCGTGATCGATCCGCGTCCCTACCAGGC
>NZ_JBFUDR010000118.1:0-17930 GCF_056404615.1 Massilia sp. P2_C2
GCCTGGTAGCCGCTGTCGATGGCCTGCGCCGCGGCGAGGGCCGCGACGACGGTCTTGCCGCTGCCGACGTCGCCCTGCAGCAGGCGCTGCATCGGGTAATCCTCGCGCAGGTCGTGGCGGATCTCTTCGACCACGCGCTGCTGCGCATTCGTCAGTTTGAAGGGCAGGGCTTGCAGGAAGGACTCCGAAAGCGAGCCGACGGCGCTCAGCACGGGCGCCCCTTTTTCGCGCCGGGCCTGCTGTGCGCGTTTCAGCGACAGCTGCTGCGCGAGCAGTTCGTCGAACTTCACGCGCGTCCACGCGGGGTGGCTGCGTTCCGTCAGCGCGTGCTCGTCGACGTCCGGCGGCGGATAGTGCAGCAGGCGCACGGCCGGCTGGAATTCGGCCAGGTTCAGCTTCTCGCGCACGGCGCGCGGCACGGTGTCGGTCCAGTCCACACGCTTCATCGCATCCGCGATCGCGCGCCGCAGCACCGTCTGCGACAGCCCTTCGCCGGACGGGTACACGGGCGTGAGCGACGTCGGCAGCGGCGCGCCCTCGTTGACGACCTTATATGCCGGGTGAACCATCTCGGCACCGAAGAAGCCATGCCGGACCTCGCTGCGGGCGCGCACGCGCGTGCCCTCGGCCAGTTGCTTCACCTGGCTACCGTAGAAATTCATGAAGCGCAGCTGGATGTCCGAGGTCTCGTCGGCGATGGTCACCAGCAGCTGGCGCCGCGGTTTGTAGGCGATCTCGTTCTTGACCACCACGCCTTCGACCTGCGCGACATGGCCGCCGCGCAGGCAGGCTTCGCGGATGGGCACGATCTGCGTCTCGTCCTCGTAGCGCATCGGCAGGTGCAGCACGAGGTCCATGTCCGTGTGCAGGCCGAGCCTGGCGAGCTTGCTCTCGATGCTTTTCGGTGCTGTCCTGGCTGCGGCTTTGGCCGCCGGTTTGGCGTTCGTGGCTGGCATGGCGGTTCGTGGGGTGCGTGTTGTCGGCTTATCAGTATTTRCGCATAACGGTTCGCATGCGCCCGCAGGCTGAAATCCGGGTGTAAAATAATGGGTTCGCCGCACGCTGTAGCCCATATTGTAAGGCTCTATGAGCTGTTTTTCCCAGATGAGCAAAACGTACTCCCTTTCCGACTTCGATTTCGACCTGCCGCCCGAGCGCGTCGCCCAGGTGCCGCTGCCCGACCGCAGCGCGTCGCGCCTGCTGCAGCTGGATGGCGACCGCATCACCGACCGGCATTTCGCCGACATCGTCGACCAATTGCAGGCCGGCGACACGCTCGTGATGAACAACACCCGGGTGCTGAAGGCGCGCTTCTTCGGCCAGAAAGACACCGGCGGCCAGGTCGAGGTGCTCGTCGAGCGCGTGCTGGATCCGCGCACGGTGCTCGCGCAGGTGCGCGCGTCGAAGTCGCCCAGGCCCGGCTCGCGCATCCGCCTGGCCGGCGCGTTCGAGGTCGGCGTCGGCGAGCGCGCCGGCGAGTTCTTCACCCTGCACTTCGACGGCGACGTGTTCGAACTGATCGAGGCCCACGGCCGCCTGCCGCTGCCGCCGTACATCGAGCAYGATGCCGACGACTTCGACGAACAGCGTTACCAGACCGTCTATTCGAAGGAGCCGGGTGCCGTCGCCGCGCCGACGGCCGGCCTGCACTTCGACCAGCCACTGCTCGACAAGGTCGTCGCGAAGGGCGTGCGCATCGCCTACGTCACCTTGCACGTCGGCGCCGGCACGTTCCAGCCGGTGCGCGTGGAAAACCTCGCCGAGCACAAGATGCACAGCGAGTGGTACACGATCCCGCAAGAGACCGTCGAGGCCGTGCGCGCCGCGCGGGCAGCCGGACGCGACGTCGTGGCGGTCGGCACCACGTCGCTGCGCGCGCTGGAATCGGCGTCGCAGTCGGGCGAACTCGCGGCCGGCAGCGGCGACACCAACCTGTTCATCACCCCGGGCTATCTGTTCAAGACGGTCACCCGGCTGATCACCAACTTCCACCTGCCCAAGTCGACGCTGATGATGCTCGTCTCGGCCTTTGCCGGCTACGACGAAATCCGCAAGGCCTATGCGCACGCGATCGCTTGCGAATACCGCTTCTTCAGCTACGGCGACGCCATGTTGTTGACGACGCACTCGCGCGCAACCAAGGACACGAATTAAACCCATGCTCGAATTCACCCTACTCAAGAAAGACACGAGCGGCCTGTCGCATGCCCGCCGCGGCCGTTTGAAACTGAACCACGGCACCATCGAGACGCCGATCTTCATGCCGGTCGGGACCTATGGCTCCGTCAAGGCGATGGCGCCGAACGAATTGAAGGAAGTCGGTTCGCAGATCATCCTCGGCAATACCTTCCACCTGTGGCTGCGCCCGGGTACGCAGGTCATGGACAAGTTCGGCGGCCTGCACGGCTTTATGGGCTGGGACAAGCCGATCCTCACCGACTCCGGCGGCTTCCAGGTGTTTTCGCTGGGCGCGATGCGCAAGATCACGGAAGAGGGTGTGAAGTTCGCGTCGCCGATCGACGGCTCGCGCCAGTTCCTGTCGCCCGAGATCTCGATGCAGATCCAGCGCTCGCTGAACTCCGACATCGTCATGCAGTTCGACGAGTGCACGCCGTACGAGATCGACGGCCGTCCGGCCACGAGCGAGGAAGCGGCCAAGTCGATGCGCATGTCGCTGCGCTGGGCCCAGCGTTCGATGAACGAATTCCAGAAGGGCGAAAATCCGAACGCGCTGTTCGGCATCGTCCAGGGCGGTATGTACGAGCGCCTGCGCGACGAGTCGCTGGCGGGCCTGGAAGAGATCGGTTTCCCGGGGCTGGCCATCGGCGGCCTGTCGGTGGGCGAGCCGAAGGARGACATGATGCGCGTGTTGCAGCACGTCGGCCCGCGCCTGCCGGAACACAAGCCGCACTACCTGATGGGCGTCGGTACGCCGGAAGACCTGGTGGACGGCGTGGCGAACGGCATCGACATGTTCGACTGCGTGATGCCGACCCGGAACGCGCGCAACGGCTGGCTGTTCACCCGCTTCGGCGACCTGAAGATCAAGAATGCCCGCTACAAGGACGACCCCTCGCCGCTGGACGAGACGTGCTCGTGCTACTGCTGCAAGAACTTCTCGCGCGCTTATCTGCACCACCTGCACCGCTCCAAGGAGATACTGGGGGCGCGGCTCAACACCATCCACAACCTGCACTACTACCTGAACCTCATGCAGGAGATCCGCGATGCCATCGATGCGGATCGGTTCAACGAGTTCCGCGTGCAGTTCAACGCGGACCGCGCGCGGGGTGTTTGAGCCACATCGACCGCGGCGTTACGTAGGGTGGGCATTTGAGGCCGGGGGGGATTGATGCCGGGGGCATCAATCCAATGAAACGTGCCCACGCGTGACGTTCGCGTCATGTTGGCGTCCGCGTGGGCACGGGGGTGCCCACCCTACGAATTAATTTTCCGATAACTCTTGCATTTGGGCACGTCGATCCCACATGGCGGGAAACTGGCTGTTGACAGTTTGCCGGTGCTAGAATACAGCGCTTGTTTTTTCACTTAATACAATCGGAGTCCTTGTGTTCATTTCCAACGCTTACGCGCAAACCGCCGGTGCCGCCGATCCGGGTCTGATGGGTAACCTCACCACGTTCGCCCCGCTGATCCTGATGTTCGTGGTCATGTATTTCCTCATGATCCGTCCGCAGCAGAAGCGCCAGAAAGAGCTGAAAACCATGATGGACGCGCTGGCCAAGGGCGACGAAGTCATCACCGTCGGCGGCATGCTGGGCCGTGTGACCAAGGTGACCGACACGTACGTGAACGTCGAAATCGCGGCCGGTACCGAAGTGGTGGTGCAGAAGAATGCCGTGACCGCGCTGCTGCCGAAGGGCACGCTGAAGTCCCTGTAATCCGGCCGCGCGGCCCGCGCCGCGCTCCCCGCCGATCCTGAACGCTGGAACATCATGAATCGTTACCCCCTCTGGAAATACATACTGATCCTCGTGACAGTGCTGCTTGGCCTGCTGTATACGGCGCCCAATTATTTCGTCGATTCGCCGGCCCTGCAGGTGACGACCTCCAAGGCGACCGTCAAGGTCAACAGCGACACGGTCACGCGGGTTGCCGACGCGCTCAAGCGCGAAGGTATTCCTGCCGACGCCGTGGGTCTGGAAGGCTCGGGCGACAGCGCTTCCGTGCGCGCGCGCTTCGCAACCCCCGATATCCAGTTCAAGGCCAAGACGGCGCTCGAGCGCGACCTGAACCGTGACCCGGCCGACCCCGACTACATCGTCACCGTCAACCTGGTCAAGAACACCCCGGCCTGGATGCAGGCCATCAACGCCAAGCCGCTGAACCTGGGTCTCGACCTGCGCGGCGGCGTGCACTTCCTGTTGCAGGTGGATGCGAAGGCCGTGCAGGAGACCCGCATCAAGAGCGTCCTGTCCAGCGTCCGCGGCGAGCTGCGCGACAAGAGCGTGCGCCACGCCGGTATCGATCGTATCGGCAACAACGTCGAGATCAGGTTCCGTGACGAGGCCACCCGCACGCAGGCGCGCAACGTGCTGGCCGCCCAGAACGCCGACCTGGCATTCTCCGACGCCGCCGACGGCTCCGACCTGAAGCTGGTCGTGACCCTGAWGCCGGCCGCGCTGCAGCGCGTGGTGGAAGAGGGCGTCAAGCAGAACATCGCCGCGCTGAGCAAGCGTATCAACGAACTGGGCGTGAGCGAGCCCGTGATCCAGCAACAGGGCCGCGACCGCATCGTCGTCCAGCTGCCGGGCGTGCAGGACGTCGCCCACGCCAAGGACATCATCGGCCGCACCGCCACGCTGGAATTCCGCGTGACCGACGACACCGTCACGCCGGGCACCGAGCTGTCCGCCGCAGTCCCGCTGAATTCGGAACTGTTCACCGAAGGCCAGGGCGCGCCGGTCGTCGTGTCGAAGGACGTGCTCGTGAGCGGCGAATCGGTCGTCAACGCCGTCGCCGGCTTCGACGAGAACCAGCGTCCGGCCGTGAACATCGAGCTGAACGCCGAAGGCGGCCGCAAGATGCGCGCCATGACGCGCGAGCGCGTCGGCAAGCGCATGGCCACGCTGCTGAAGGAAAAAGGCAAGTACAACGTGCTGCAGGTCGCGACCGTCCAGAGCGAATTCGGCTCGAACTTCCGGACCACCGGCATGGCCAGCCCGCAGGCTGCCGCCGAGCTGGCGCTGCTGCTGCGCGCCGGCGCGCTGTCGGCCCCGATGGAATTCGTCGAGGAACGGGTCGTCGGCCCGCAGCTGGGTGCCGAGAACATCGCCAAGGGCCTGCATTCCACGCTGTGGGGCTTCGTGGCGATCGCGATCTTCATGGTCATCTATTACCAGCTGTTCGGCTTCTTCAGCGTCGTCGCGCTGGCCTGCAACCTGCTGTTCCTGCTGGCCCTGCTGTCGATGCTGGGCGCCACGCTGACCCTGCCGGGTATCGCGGCAATCGCGCTGGCGCTCGGTATGGCGATCGACGCCAACGTGCTGATCAACGAACGCATCCGCGAGGAACTGCGTGCGGGTAACACGCCGCAGGCGGCGATCTCGGCCGGCTTCAGCCATGCCTGGGCGACCATCCTCGACTCGAACGTGACGACCCTCATCGTCGGCCTGGCGCTGCTGGTGTTCGGTTCGGGCGCCGTGCGCGGCTTTGCCGTCGTGCACTGCCTGGGCATCCTGACGTCGATGTTCTCGGCCGTGTTCCTGTCGCGCGGCGTCGTGAACCTGTGGTATGGCCGCAAGAAGAAGCTGGGCAAGATCGCCATCGGCACCGTGTGGAACGCGGACGCCGCCGCGGCCAGGACGGCCGTCAAGAAAGGATAACCGGGGTAGAACATGGAATTTTTCAAGATTAAACGGGACATCCCGTTCATGCGCCACGCGTTGATCTTCAACGTGATCTCGGCGCTGACCTTCGTCGCCGCGGTGTTCTTCCTGATGACCAAGGGCCTGCACTTCTCGGTCGAGTTCACCGGCGGTACCGTGATGGAACTGCGGTATCCGCATGCGGCCGACCAGGAAAAGATCCGCCGCAGCCTGGAACAACTGGGCTACGAGCAGCCTGAAGTGACGAGCTTCGGCACCGCGCAGGACGTCATGCTGCGCCTGCCGATCCGCCAGGGCGTGGCCTCTGCGAACACGTCGGCCACGGTGTTCAACACACTGTGCGCGGCGGAAGCCGGTGCGCCGAAGCAGGTCCAGCACGTCACCGACAAGGGCGAGAACGTCACCCGTTCCAGCTGCGTCAACGCGGCGGGCGCGGAAGTGGTCAGCCTGCAGCGCGTGGAATTCGTCGGTCCGCAGGTCGGCGACGAGCTGGCGCAGAACGGCCTGAACGCGCTGATCATGGTCGTCGTCGGCGTGATGCTCTACCTGGCCGTGCGCTTCGAATGGAAGTTCGCCGTGGCCGCGATCGTCGCCAACCTGCACGACGTCGTCATCATCCTGGGCTTCTTCGCCTTCTTCCAGTGGGAGTTCTCGCTGACCGTGCTGGCCGCCGTGCTCGCCGTGCTGGGTTACTCCGTCAACGAATCCGTCGTGATCTTCGACCGGATCCGCGAGACCTTCCGCAAGGAGCGCAAGCTGACCGTGACCCAGGTCATCGACCACGCGATCACGAGCACGATCTCGCGTACCATCATCACCCACGGCTGTACCGAGATGATGGTGTTGTCGATGCTGTTCTTCGGCGGCCAGACGCTGCACTACTTCGCGATCGCGCTGACCATCGGCATCCTGTTCGGCATTTACTCGTCCGTGTTCGTGGCGGCGGCCATCGCCATGTGGCTGGGCGTCAAGCGTGAAGACCTGATCAAGCCGATCAAGGCCAAGGACGAAACGGACGGCGCCGTCGTGTAATCACGGCGCATCCGCAAAGCAAAAGCCGCCCGGCCTGGCCGTGGCGGCTTTTTGTTTTCGTGGGTTGATATAAAAGATTTATCTTTGTGTGAAACAGCGCACAGAGCACTTTGCGGCGCTGTCCTAATATGAACTCGTCTCTTTCAGGACATCCCTAGTTTTGGACTTCACCCGCTCCCGCAAGGAGCGGGTTTTTTTTGTCCGTCGGGGTAGGGCGCTCAGATAGGTTCCCGGCACCTGGGTAGCGAGACCGCCCGCTCCTGACTCGGTATGCGACGTTGTTGCTCTCAGAATAAGAAAGATGCTTTGTTAGGCGGCGCAAGGCAAAATATTTAACAAATGTGTGTCAACGCACAGAGCATTTAGGCGCCGGGAACTAAGATGAAATTGTCTCTTTCAGGACATCCCTAGTTTTGGACTTGGCCCGCTCCCCGGAGCGGGCATTTTTTTCTGGACGAGGCTCAAAAAAACGCCCCGGGTTAGAACAAGTCGTCCGGAACTTAGCTAATCTCCGTGCGGTCTTATACAAAATAAACAAGCTCGTTCCCATCAGCACGGCCGTCAAAGCCATCGGTGTCTTGACCAACACCAGTGTAAAGAACGCCCAATGCTTGTAGCACACCGCATCCGACTGGATCCGAACAACGTGCAGGCGACTTATTTGGCGCGCGCTGCGGGCACCGCCCGCTTCGCGTACAACTGGGCGCTAAGCCAGTGGCAAAGACAATATGAAGCCTGCAAGGCCGACCCGACGCTGACCAAACCGTCCGAAGCGGCGTTGCGGCGCCAGCTCAACAGCATCAAGCGCGAGCAATTCCCGTGGATGCTCGAGGTCACCAAGAACGCACGGCAGATGGCCATCATGCAGCTCGGACGGGCCTTTGAGAATTTCTTCGCCGGGAGGGACCGTTATCCGAGATTTCGCAGGAAAGGACGGGATGACCGGTTCACGATCAGCAATGATCAATTCCGAATCGAAGGCCGGCATATCCGCATCCCGAAGCTGGGCTGGGTCCGTATGCGCGAGACATTGCGCTTTGCAGGCAAGGTCGTCTCCGCATCAGTCGCGCGCGTCGCCGACCACTGGTATGCAAGCATCACCGTTGATACTTCCGACCCACCTGTTCTCGAAGACCTCAACGTCAAGGGCATGCTGGGCAACCGGCACCTGGCGCGGGCCATTGCCGACATGGGGTTTTATGAACTACGCCGCCAGCTCCAGTACAAGGCGGCCTGGCGTGGCGGGCAGGTCGTACTGGTCGATCGTTGGTTCCCGAGTAGCAAGTTGTGTTCGTGCTGTGCGTATCGTCTGGAATCGCTCGGCCTGGATATGCGGCACTGGACCTGCCCAGGTTGCGGGGCGTTGAACGACCGCGACGTGAACGCGGCGATCAATCTGAGGAATGTGGCGGTCAGTTCGACCGCATCGGCCTGTAGAGGGGAAGGCCCTGGCACTGTGCGCGAGCGCAGGGTGAAACCGGCCCCGGCGAAGCAGGAATCCAACGGCAAAGTTAACTTAGGCTAACTTTGCGTAAGTTTGGAGGAACGGCGCAGGGAGGGGTGGGGGCGCTGCGGCCCGACGGGCCGCAGCAGAATCAGACGCTATGACTCAGAAGCCGTACTTCAGGCCCACGGTGTACACGTCGGCCTTGGCGCCGAACGCCTTGTCCTTGCCGTAGCGTTCGTACTCGGCGTTCACGGCCAGCTTTTCGTTCAACTTGTACTCGACGCCGACGCCGCCATACAGGCCGGTGTCATAGTTGTTGACCTGGCTGCCCAGCGAGTCACTGTATTTGCGCTCGTTGTACGACACGCCCAGCTTGCCGTAGCCGGAGAAGCGGTCACCCAGCGGGACGGTGTACTTGCCGGCGACATAGKTGCCGGAACCTTTCACGTTGCCGATGCCGGCGTTTTCTTTGCCGAAGTCGGTGTAGCCCGCTTCGACGCCCCAGTTCTGGTCGACGTCATAGCCGCCGTAGATCTTGGCGTTGGTCTTGTACTCGTCGACCGACTTGTTGTCCGCCGTGGCGGCGCCGACGCCGATATACGCTTGCGGCTTGGAGGCGGGGATCGTCTGGGCATGAGCGGCGCCCACGGCGGCGGTGGTGGCGAACAGTGCGAGCAGCAGTTTTTTCATGTTTCACTCCTTGGTGGTCTCGGGCTCGCGATTCATTGTGAATCGCAATATGGTCAAGATATCACCATGTTTCCCTGAGAGAAGTACTCAAACGGTAAGGAATGTAACAAGATGAAAACAATTGACTGGAAAGTCACATATGTGCGAAACGACGCCGGCCGCGCGAAGCGGCCGGTGCAAGAAACACAAAGGGACTCAGGCCAGCGCGGCCGTGAGACTGCGCACCTCATCCTCCGATTCCTGGAGGATGGCCGACAGCGTGCCTTCGCCGACGGCGAAGTCGATGGTGGCGCCGACCTGCAGCCCGGCGACGCCCGGATCGCGCTCCAGCAGTGGAGACGCGACGGGCGACAGGTCGTTCGCCAGCAGCAGCGTGTCGCCCAGGGTTTCCGGCGGCAGGGCGCGCATGCCGTTCCACAGGGCCTCGATGGCGCCCATGACCGGTGCAGGCACACCCAGCTTGAGCAGGACGCCGCGGCCGATGGCCGTTTCGCCGTGCTCGATCCATTCGTCGGCGCCGCCGTCCAGCAGGCCCGGGAATTCCGGCGCACGCGACAGCAGATAAAAGCCGCCGACTTCGTGCACGATGCCGGCGAACATCGCCGTTTCCGGATCGACATGCGAGACGCGCCGCGCGATCACCTGCGACAGCGCGGCCACGTGGGTCGAGTGCAGCCACARCTGGTCGGCCCGGGCGCGCAGGTCAGGGTCGTGGATGCCGCTGGCCAGCTGGCGCACGATCACGGCCGCGGCCAGCGCGCCCAAGGTGCGGAAGCCCACGCGCGCCACGGCGGCCTTGACGTTGGTGACGTCGTTGCCGAAGCGGTTATAGGCGGCCGAGTTGGCGATGGCGACCGTGCGCGCGGCCAGCAGCGGTTCCGTCTGCACGAGGCGCGCCGCCTCGTCGATGTGGCAGTCGGGATCGGCCAGCGCGCGCTGCAGCTTCAGCGTCGCGTCGACATGGGTGGGGAAATGGAGGTCGCCGCGCCCGGCTTGCGCGGCAATGTTCTTGAGGGCGTCGATTCTATCCATGGGAAAAAATTATACCCCCGGGCAGGCCGTCAGGGTTCGCTGAAAATGGCGTCGCAGCCGTCCTTCGGTTCCTCGGTGTCCTGCAGCTCATCGATCAGGCCGAGGTCGAACAATTCCTCGACCGCATTCATGAAGCTGTTCAGCGTGCCGGCGCCGATCAGGCGATAGATGTCGCCGGCGTCGTTGCGCACGCCGATCAGCATCGGTTCGTCGCGCACCTCGGCGGGTGGGGCCACGTCCAGCAGCAGGTTGCCGATGATGTGTTTATCGAAATGAGGAGGTTTTTTACCTTCGAGCAGGGCAGTCTTCATGTCATCTTTCGTCGACGGGAGCGTGTCCCGCCCGGGGTTCGCCAGGCGCTTGCGCCGCCAGATCCGTGCCGTCGAGCCGGGTGCGCAGGCGGCGCAATGCATGGTCCAGTTGTTCGAAATCGCCGTCGCCATAATCGGCGAACAGCTGCTTGCCGTGCGCGACCACGTCCGGAAACGCCACGCCGAACAGCGTGTCGCCGGCCGCCGTCAGGCGCACTTGGAACGAGCGCCGGTCGTCGCGATTGCGCACGCGCTCGACCAGTCCTTTCTGTTCCAGACGGTCGATCACGCCGGTCAATGTGCCCTTCGTGATCAGTGTGCGCTCGCCCAGCTCCTTGTAGGTCATGCCGGGCGTGTTGCCGAGGGTGGCGATGATGTCGAATTGCGGATGCGTCAGCCCATGCCGACGCACCGGTTCCGCGACGAAGCGCTCGAACCCTTGCAGGCACTCGGCCAGCAGGCGCACACTCTTCAGATATCGTTCACCCATGAAACGATTATAGCCGTCCGCGCGGCGCCCGATTGCAATGTGATGGCCAATCTTGCGTGCTTCCCGCTTGCCTCCCCATTTGCGGCCACGCCCGTTACCATAGCAATCTTGCCAGACTTTATTGAAACCTTCATGACCCAGCATGTGCGTGGCATTTTCGCCCTCGTCGTTGTCGTCCTCGTATGGGGAACGACATTTCCCGCGATGAAGGAATTGACGGCTTATTTTTCTCCTGTCTGGATCATCCTGTCCCGTTTTGCCATCGCGGCGCTGTTGCTGGCGCCGTTCCTGTGGCGTGCGCGCCGCGCGGATCTCGTCTCCGGCGCCACACTCGGCCTGTTGCTGTTCTTCTGCTACCTGTTCCAGGTCGAGGGCCTGGCGCTGACGACGTCCAACCGCAACGCCTTCATCTGCGGCCTGAACGTGCTCGTCGTGCCGTTGCTGGGTCTGCTGGGCGGGCGCCTGCCGGAGCGCCGCATCGTCGTCGCGCTGGGGTTCGCGGTGGCCGGACTCGTCGTGCTGTGCTGGGATGGCGATGGCGGCTGGGGCCGCGGCGACACGCTCGCGCTGCTGGCCGCCCTGACGTTCGGCGCCTACATCGAGGTCATGGAGATTTATACGCGGCGTGCGGTGCGCCTGATGACCGTGACGGCCGCGCAGATCGTCACCGTCGCCGTGTGTGCGGGGCTGTGGCTGCTCGTGCGGGAGGTGCCGCGTGGCGCCGTCGCCGGCCTTGAGGAAGCGGCGAACTACTGGGCCTATATCGGCCATGGGCTGCTGCATTACGCGCCGAATTTCGCCTATCTCGGCGTGCTGTGCACGGCCGGCATCATCTCGCTGCAGACGTGGGGCCAGGCACGCACGAGCGCCAACGAGGCGGCCGTCATCTACGCGTTCGAGCCCGGCGGCGCCGCGTTCTTCGCGTATTTCTGGCTCGGCGAGGCGATGGGCGGGCGAGGGTGGCTCGGCGCGGCATTGTTGATCTCCGGTATGATTGTCAGCCAATGGAATGCCGAAAGCCGGCCGGCCACCGCGCTTGCCCCCGAGTGATGACCACTGTTTGTCCTGATGCAGCACGCTGAACTGTCCAGCCTCGCGCGGGAGGCGCCGCTGCGCGTGCTGCTCGTGCATGCGGGCGAGCCGGATTCGCTCACGTGGTCCGGCCTCGTGCAGCCGCTGCGCCTGGCGGCCAAGGTGCTGGGACCGGCGCACCTGCACGTGGACGTGCGCAGTCCCGATAAATTCACGGCCGACCAGCGTCACTGGCACCTCGTGCTGCTCGTCGCCGACGAATCCGAGGCCGGCCTGCGTCCCGCCAACCTGCGCGCCCTCGTCGCGCGCTGCCGCGCGGCGCCCTGCTGGGGCGGGGTCGGCGCCGGCGTGCTGTGGCTGGCGGAGGCGGGCGCGCTGAACGGCGTGCGCGCGGCCTTGCCGTGGTCGCTGTATCCGGACGTCGACATGCGCGCCGACGAGGCCCTGCTCAGCCCGCACCTGTACGAGATCGACGGCGCACGCCTCACGTGCTGCGGCGGCGCGGCCAGCATCGACTTTTCTCTCACCCTCGTCGACCTGCTGTTCGGCGCGACGGCCCAGGCGCAGGTCAAGGAAATCCTGTGCGTGGACCGCGTGCGCGGCCCGGACGAGCGCCAGCGCGTGGCACTGCAGGCCCGCTTCGGCGTGCTGCAGCCCAAGCTGACGGAAGCCGTCACCCTGATGGAAGCGAATATCGAGGAACCGCTGTCCACCGACGAGATCGCCCAGCTGGCGGGCGTGTCGCGCCGCCAGCTGGAGCGCCTGTTCAAGCAATACCTGGGCAGCCTGCCGTCGCGCTACTACCTCGAACTGCGCCTGCAGCGCGCGCGCCAGCTGCTGCGCGACACCAACCACTCCATCGTGCAGGTGGGCCTGATGTGCGGATTCTCGTCCGGTTCCCACTTTTCCACCGCCTTTGGCGCCCTGTTCGGCAATACCCCCCGCGAAGAACGCCAGCGCAAACTGAGCCAATAAATTCGGGGTCAGAGCACATTATTTCTGTGAAGTCGTCGATGTTGTGTGGCGTAGCCCGAGCATCGACGTTGATTTGACGAAGTTTGCAAATAAAAGGGGTCTGACCCCGAATTTGGGCAATTGTTGCTCGTCCAAAAATGAAAATGCCTGTCGCAGATTGGAAAGAACGACAAGGATAGCCTTCTCTATAATGAGTCGCTCGGCGCGGCTGCTGGAGTCCGCGCAATCTTTTATTTGGATGAGGAAAACGTCATGAATGCTAAGCTCGACTCGGGTGTCACCACGCGGCCTGTCACACGCCAGACTTACGACGAGGTGCTCGTCCCGACCTATGCACCCGCCGCGATGGTGCCCGTGCGCGCTTCGGGCCTCGACGTCTGGGATCAGGAAGGCAAGCATTATCTCGACTTCACCTCCGGCATCGCCGTCAGCAGCCTGGGTCATTGCAACCCGGTCGTCGTCGAGGCGCTGACCCGCCAGGCCAATACCCTGTGGCACGTCGGCAATGGCTACACGAACGAGCCGGTGCTGCGCCTGGCCTCGGCCCTGATCGAGGCCACGTTCGCCGAGCGCTGCTTCTTCGCCAACTCGGGCGCGGAAGCCAACGAAGCCGCGCTGAAGCTGGCCCGGAAGTACGCGCATGGCAAGTTCGGTCCGCACAAGTCGCGCATCGTGTCGTGCTATTCCTCGTTCCACGGCCGTACGCTGTTCACCGTGTCGGTCGGCGGCCAGTCGAAGTACACCGAAGGCTTCGAGCCGCTGCCGCCGGAAATCAACCACATCGACTACAACGACATCGAGTCCGCGCGCGCCGCGATCGGCGATGACGTGGCGGCCGTGATCGTGGAACCGATCCAGGGCGAGGGCGGCGTGATTCCGGGCGACATCGAATTCCTCAAGACGCTGCGCGAGCTGTGCGACAAGACCGGCGCCCTGCTGGTGTTCGACGAAGTGCAGTCGGGCGTGGGCCGCACCGGCGCGCTGTTCGACTACATGAACGTGGGCGTGACCCCGGACATCCTGACGTCGGCCAAGGCCCTGGGCAACGGCTACCCGATCGGCGCCATGCTGACGACCAACGAGGTCGCCCAGCACCTGGGCGTCGGCAGCCACGGCACCACGTACGGCGGTAATCCGCTGGCGACGTCGGTGGCGCTGGCCGTGATCGAGCAGATCAACCAGCCGGCGTTCCTGGCGCGCGTGCGGGAAGCGGCCGCCAAGGTGATGGCGAACCTGGAGAAGCTGGCCGCCGACTACCCGCAGCTGTTCGCCAAGCCGCGCGGCAAGGGCCTCCTGATCGGCCTGCCGATGGCCGAAGGCTACAAGGGCAAATCGAAGGACTATACGAAGGTCGCGGAAAAGCTCGGCCTGATGCTGCTGATCGCCGGCCCGGACGTCGTGCGCCTCGCGCCGGCGCTGGTCGTGTCGGACGAGCAGATCGCGCAAGCGGACAGCATCATGCGCCAGGCCGCCGACGCGTTCCTCGCCGGCTGACCTCCGCACCACCCGGCCGGAAGGGGGGCACCCCAGCCCGGCCGGCTCCGTTCGTTCGATGTCCTTGTCGGGAGAATCCATGTACGTAGTTCGTCCGGTAGAACCAGCGGATGTCGGCGCCCTCGGGACGCTGCTCGCCGCGTCCACGCCGGGAGTGCACACCCTGCCGCGCACGCGCGAGAAGATCGCCGCGTTCGTGGAACGTTCGGTGGCGTCGTTCGCCGCCCACGTCGATATCCCCAGCGAAGAGTCCTACCTGTTCGTGCTCGAAGACGTCGAGTCCCGCGAGCTGGTCGGCACCGCCGCGATCCACGCGTCGGCCGGTTCGAACGGCACCTATTTCGCGTTCCGCAACGACGTGATCCAGCAGGTCTCGCGCGACCTGAACATCAGTCACAGCGTGCATGCGCTCACGCTGTGCTCGGAGCTGACGGCGTATTCGCAGCTGTCCGGCTTCTACATCCGCCACCGCGACACGGCCGGGCGCGAAGCCGCGCTGCTGTCGCGTGCCCGCCTGCTGTATGCCGTGCTGGCGCCGCACCGCTTCGGCGACCGCTTCTTCGTGCCGCTGGCGGGCGTCACCGACGACCGCGGCCAGTCCCCGTTCTGGGATGCGCTGGGCCGCAAATTCTTCAAGATGGACTTCCTCGACGCCGAGCGCACGATCGGCGGCGCCCGCAACCGCACCCTGATCGTCGAGCTGATGCCGCACTATCCCGTGTACGTGCCGCTGCTGCCGGGCCCTGCGCAGGCCGTGATGGGCCAGATCCACCCGAGCGGCCAGCTCGCGTTCGACCTGTTAACGGAAGAGGGCTTCGAGGCCGACGAATATATCGACATCTTCGACGGCGGGCCGATCCTGCAGGCGCACAAGCACGCGCWGCGCTCGTTCTCCGGCTCGATGGTGAGGAAGGTCGCGAACGCCGAACTGCAGCCGCCCACGCGCGGCGGCAAGGCCGGAATGGTCAGCTATGCCGTGGCCAGCAGCGAGCGCAAGTTCCGCGCGACCGTGCTGCCGTGCGACCCGGCCGAAAGCTCGGACGCCATCTGTCTGCCGCCGGCTGCGCGCGAGGCGCTGGGCGTGTCGACCGGCGACAGCGTCATCTGCGTGCGCGTCTGACGTGCAGAACTACCATGAGGAACCCATGCTCGTAATCCGCGCAATCACCCTGAACGACATCGATCCGCTGGTCGAGATGGCGCGCCAGGTCGGCAGCGGCATGACCACGCTGAAGCCGGACCGCGCCATGCTGGGCGAACGCGTCGAGACCGCAGTGGCATCGTTCGCGCAGACGATCCCGCCCGAGGAACGCGACTACATGTTCGTGATGGAAGACACGTCGAACGGCCGTCTGGCCGGGGTGTGCGCCATCAAGGCCGCCGTCGGCCTGAACGAACCGTTTTATAACTACCGCATCGGCACGCTCGTGCACTCCAGCCGCGAGCTGGGCGTGTTTACGCGCATGGACACGCTGTACCTGTCGAACGACCTCACGGGTTCGACGGAACTGTGCTCGCTGTTCCTGATGCCGGAATACCGCACGGGCCATAACGGCAAGTGGCTGTCGAAGAGCCGCTTCCTGTTCATGGCCCAGTTCCAGCACCTGTTCACCGAAAAGATCATCGCCGAGATGCGCGGCTACCAGGCCGAGGACGGCACGTCGCCGTTCTACGAAGGCCTGGGACGGCACTTCTTCAAGATGGATTTCAACCACGTCGACGGCCTTACGGCGCTCGGTAAAAAATCGTTCATCGCCGAACTGATGCCGCGCCAGCCGCTGTACGTGGCCTACCTGCCGGAAGACGCGCAGGCCGTGATCGGCCAGGTGCACCGCTCCACCCTGCCGGCGCGTAAACTGCTGGAACAGGAAGGCATGCACTACGAGGGCTACGTCGACATCTTCGACGCGGGCCCCGTGCTGCAGGGCCGCGTGGCCGAACTGCGCGCCGTACGCGACAGCGTGCTGACGACGGCCACGGAAGGCCACCTTGACGCCGAGTGCGAAGTCACGCTCGTCTCCAACACGAAACTCGACGACTTTCGCATGGTCCTTACCCAGGCCTGCGACAGCGGCCGCAAGGTCGCGCTATCCGTGCGCGAACTCCAACTGCTGCATTGCCAGCCGGGCGACCCCGTCCGCTCCCTGGCTCTCAACGTAAGGAAAAACAATGGCTAATGTATTGAGCTCTAACTGCGCCAACTTCATTGGCGGCGCCTGGCTGGCCGGCAGCGGCCCGCAGCTCGCGACGATCGACCCGTCCACCGGCCGCCAGACCTGGGCCAGCAACGAGTCCACGGCGGAAGACGTCGACCGCGCCGTGAAAGCCGCGTGCGCCGCGTTCGAAGGCTGGGCCCTCACGCCGCTGGAGGAGCGCATCGCGATCTGCCAGCGCTTCCGCGACCTGCTCAAGGAGCATAACGAAGAACTCGCGGCCATCATCGCCGAGGAAGTGGGCAAGCCGTTGTGGGAAGCCCGCACCGAAGTGACCACGATGGCCAATAAGGTCGACATCTCCGTGCAGTCGCATGCCGCGCGCACGGGCGAAACGGCCGCGAAGGTGGCCGACGGCAATGCCGTGCTGCGCCACCGTCCGCATGGCGTGTTTGGCGTGTTCGGACCCTATAACTTTCCGGGCCACTTGCCGAACGGCCACGTCGTGCCCGCGCTGATCGCCGGGAATACGCTCGTGTTCAAGCCGAGCGAATACGCGCCGCGCACCGCCGTGCGCACGGTGCAGCTGTGGGAACAGGCCGGCCTGCCGCAGGGCGTGCTGAACCTCGTGAACGGCGGCCGCGCGACCGGCGTCGCGCTGTCGCAGCACCCGGACGTGGACGGCATCCTGTTCACGGGGAGCAGCCAGACCGGCGTCGCGCTGCATAAACAGTTCGGCGGCCAGCCGGGCAAGATGCTGGCGCTGGAAATGGGTGGCAACAACCCGCTCGTCGTCTGGGGCGTCACCAATATCGACGCGGCCGTGCACCACGCCGTGATGTCCGCCTTCATCTCGGCCGGCCAGCGCTGCACGTGTGCGCGCCGGCTGATCGTGCAGGACGGTCCGCAGGGACAGGCTTTCATCGATCGCCTCGTGGGAGTGTCCGGCAAGCTGGCGGTCGGTCCGTCCAATGCGGACCCGCAGCCGTTCATGGGCCCCGTCGTCTCCGCCGCCGTCGCGAGACGCCTCGTGCAGGCGCAGGAGATGATGGAAGCGCAGGGCGGCAAAGTGCTGCTGCGGATGCGCCAGCTCGATCCGAACGCCGGCTTCGTTACCGCGGGCATCGTCGACGTCACCGACGCGACAGGCATCCCGGACGAAGAGTGGTTCGGCCCGCTGCTGCAGGTGATCCGCGTGGCCGATTTCGACCGCGCCATCGCGGCCGCCAATGCCACGGCGTATGGTCTCGCCGCCGCGCTGCTGTCGCCGTCGGAAGACCTGTGGAAACGCTTCGCGATCAAGGCGCGCGCGGGCGTCGTCAACTGGAACCGTCCGACGACGGGGGCCGCCAGCTCGGCGCCGTTCGGCGGCGTCGGTAAATCGGGCAACCATCGTCCGAGCGCCTACTACGCGGCGGATTACTG
>NZ_JBFUDR010000119.1:0-17923 GCF_056404615.1 Massilia sp. P2_C2
GGCCGGGCTGCGCTACCTGCGCGACCTGGCCGCGCGGCTGGACGGGCCGGGCTGCGCTACCTGCGCGACCTGGCCGCGCGGCTGGACGGTCAAGGGTAGGGTGGGCATTTGAGGCCGGGGGGGATTGATGCCGGGGGCATCAATCCAATGAAACGTGCCCACGCGTAACGCCAACAAACCGCATGCGTCCGCGTGGGCACGTGATTGATGCCCCCGCATCAATCACCCCACCCTACTCGACCAGGCCGTGCATGATCGCGTAGCGCACCAGCTCCGCGTTGTTCATGAAGTTCATCTTCTGCATCAGGTGTGCCTTGTGGCTGCTGACCGTCTTGTTGCTGATCATGAGGTCCGCCGCGATGTCATTCACGCTGCGGCCGCGCGCCAGCAGGGTCAGGATCTGGATCTCGCGGCTGGACAATTGCTCATGCGGCGGGGCGGCGCCGGGCTGGTCGACGTCGAACACCATCTGCTCGGCCAGCGCCGGGTCGATGAAGCGCCCGCCCGCGGCGGCCTTGCGGATGGCCACGACGAGCATTTCGGGTTCGCTGTCCTTGGTGAGATAGCCCGAGGCCCCGGCCTTGAGCACCTGGCGCACGACCTGCGGCTCGTTGCGCATGCTGAGTACCAGGATCGGCAGGTCGGGGAAGAAGCTGCGCAGGCGCGTGATGAGGTCGATGCCATTAATGCCCGGCATCGTCAGGTCCAGCAGGACCAGGTCGACGGGCGTGTGGCGCAGGATGTCGATCGCCTGCAGGCCGTTGACGGCTTCGCCGGCCACTTCGATATCCTGCACGATCGAGAACAATTGCTTGAGGCCGCCGCGCACGATGGCGTGGTCGTCGGCGATCAGGATGCGGATCATCGGGCCTCCACCAGTTTGTTGGCCGGCAGGCGCACGCGCAATGTCGTTCCCTGGCCGGGCGCACTGGCGATGGCGAATTCTCCGCCCAGCATTTCCACGCGCTCGCGCATGCCCACGAGGCCGAACTTGTCGCGCTCGACACCGTCCGGCGCGAAGCCGCAGCCGTCGTCGACGATTTCGAGCAGGCATTGATCGTCGCGGGTGCGCAGGGTCATGTGGACCGAACTGGCCCGCGCATGGCGCGTCACGTTCGTTAGCGACTCCTGCGCGACGCGGAAGATCGCCAGCTCGACGCCGTCGTCCAGGTCGAGCGACCGTTCGGGCGTGACCAGCTCGCAGTCGATGCCCGAATGGGCGCGGAATTCCTTCACGAGCCACTCGAGCGCCGGCACGATGCCCATGTCGAGCGCGGCCGGCCGCAGCGCCGACGAGACGCCGCGCACCACGCCGATGGTGCGGTCGACCAGCTCGTTCATCTTGCCGACGTGGTAAGTCAGGGTCGGATTGTCGTGCCCGAATTCGACGCGCAGCAATGCGATCTTCATGCGCAGCGCCGTGAGCGCCTGGCCCAGCTCGTCGTGCAGCTCGCGCGCGATGCGCATGCGCTCCTGTTCGCGCGCCCGTTCGCGGTAGGCGGCCAGTTCGCGCAGGCGCACATACGATTCCTCCAGCCTCCGCTCGCTCTCGCGCAGCGCGGCGGTGCGCTCGGCGACCTGGTGTTCCAGTCCTTCGCGGTAAGCCAGCAGCCTGCGCTCGGCGACCTTGCGTTCCTCGATCTCGCGCTGCAGGCGCTCGTTGCGCTCGGCCAGCATGGTCTGCATCTCGCGCAGCTTCAGGTGCGTCCAGACCCGCGCGGTGACTTCGTCGATCTGGAACGGCTTGGTCACATAGTCGACCGCGCCGGCCTTGAAGGCGGTGACCTTGCTGTCGATGTCGAGCAGGGCCGTCATGAAGATCACAGGGATGTCGCGCGTGCTCTCGTCGTCCTTCAGGCGCCGGCACACTTCGAAACCGTCGATGCCGGGCAGCATGATGTCGAGCAGGATCAGGTCCGGCCGCACGAATGCGGCGCGGCTCAGGGCCTCCTCGCCATCCTGCGCGACGAGGACGCGCACGCCCTCGCGCTCGAAGCCCCTCGCGATCAGGTCGAGGTTGGCGGGCGTGTCGTCGACGATCAGGATCGTCGGGCGCTGCGCTTCCTGTGGGTCAGCTTGCATTTACATCCTCATGAAATCGTTCGACCAGGGCGAGGATCGCCTTGGACTGGTAACTGCCGGCCAGTTCGACGAGCCGGTCCGCGAACGGCTGGTAGCGCGGGTCGAGGCTGGCCAGGTGCCGCGCGTGTTCGACGATGTCCGACATATTGCCGACCATCGCCAACCGGTACAACAGGTCCATCTCGGCCGCGGGGGGCGCCACCAGGGCCTCGCCGGCGGGTGCGGGGAGCGGCGGCAGGGCGATGTGGGCGGCGTCGAGCACCGGCAGGTCGAGTTCGAACCAGAACCGGCTGCCCTGGTCGACGCGGCTCTCGACGTGGATCTCGCCGCCCATCAGGTGCACGAACTGGCCGGCGATGAACAGGCCCAGCCCGGTGCCGCCGAGCCTGCGCTGGGCATCGCCCACCTGCTCGAACGGCTCGAAGATCGTGTCGATCTGTTCGCTCCGGATACCGATGCCGGTATCCTCGACCTCGAACAGCAGCCGGCCCGGCGGCGTGAAGCGCACGCGCAAGGTGACGCCGCCGTGATCGGTGAACTTGACGGCATTCGACAGCAAATTGAGCAGGGCCTGGCGCAGGCGCTGCTCGTCGGCACGCACGGCCGCCGGCAGGTCCGGCGCCGGTTCATAGTGGAACGCGATCTGCTTGCGCTCGGCCTTCACGCGGACCATGTTGGCGATGGTGTGCAGGAATTCCGGCAGGTGCACCTCGGACGGCGCCAGCGCGAGCTTGCCGGCGTCGATCTTGGCGGAATCGAGGAAGTCGTCGATCAGCGTCATTAATTGCTCGCCGCTCTTCTGGATGACCTGCAGGCCCGCCGCCTGCTCCGGCGGCAGCACGGCGTCGCGCTGCAGCAGTTGTGCATAGCCGAGGACGGCGTTGAGCGGCGTGCGCAGTTCGTGGCTCATCTGGGTAAGGAATTCGCTGCGCTGGCGCGCAATGCGCTGCAGTTCCTTTGTTCTGGCCTGCACGCGCTCCTCGAGGCTGCCGTTCAGTTCCTGCAGTTCGGCCTGCGACTGGCGCAGCCTCTGGTTCGTCGCCGACACCATGGTGTGCGACTTGCGCAGGCGCAGGAGGAAATAGGTCGTACCGGCCAGGAAGACGACGCAGGCGCCGAGCACGGTCCACATCCAGCGCTGTTTCAGTTCGCGCTGCTGCAGTTCGAACGCCTGCTGTTCGTTGCGGCGCGCGAGTTCCTCGATTGCGCGCCGCTTGCTTTCGGTCTCGTAGCGCTGCGCCAGTTCGAGCATGCGCGTGCCCGACTTGTCGACCGTGCCCTTCGCGCCCATGTCGGCCGCTTCCACCGACAGCTGGTAGGCCCGCTTGAAATCGCCGCGCGCCGCGTAGACGCCGGCCAGCCGGCGCGCGCTGTCGCTCAGGTACACCGGAAAATTAATCTCCCGGGCGACCTCGTATGCGCGTTCGGCGTCGGCCGCCGCGTTCGCCAGTTGCCCGAGCTGCTCGTAGGCCTTGCTGCGCGAGTTGTACAAGAACCACAGGCCGATACGGATATGGTGCTCCGTGTAGATCGTTTCGACCTGGTTGTACAGGTCCATCGCTTCCGCCATCGCGTGGCGTTTGCGCAGGCGATCGGCCAGCACCGTCAGCCCGAGGCCCAGGCCGGTCGGCGCGCCGGCCTTGCGGAACATCGCGATGCCCCCGCGGATCAGCATCTCGCCGTCGCGCACGTCGCCGAGCTCGCACTTCGCGGTGCCGATGCCGACCAGCGCATAGCCTTCGTTCAGCCGCAGGCCGGCGCCGTGCGCCGCCTCGTACATCTTCGAATAATGTTCGAGCGCCTCCTTGCGGCGCCCGCTCTGGTCGTAGGAGATCGCCATGCACTGGCGCGCGTAGACCAGCTCGAGCGGATCGGCGAAGCGCCGCGCCGCCTCCATCGCGCGCATGCAGAGCGTCACCGATTCGTCGAACTGGCCGATGCGGCGGTACATCATGGACGTGCGCAGCATCGCTTCGCCCTGCAGGTCGCGCCGGTCCAGGCCTTCGAGCACGGTCATGCTGCCCAGCGAATAGGTGACGATGTCGTCGACGCGTCCGCGGAAGACCGCATTCACGGACAGGTTCAGGTAGGCCTCGGCCTCGCCGGCGCGGTCATGGGCCCACGTCGCGATCTGCAGGGCCTGGCCGGCATGCACCTGGCCTTCTTCCGTACGCGCTGCGTAGATTTCGGCGCGCGCGAGCGCGTTGAGCGCGCGGGCCCGGTCGGCCGGCGTGGCGCCGGGCGGCACGTCGTCGGCCAGTTGCTTCGCGCGACGGTACGCTTCCGGGACGTCACGCTCGGTGAGCATGCGCATCTGCTGGACCTCGCCACGCCAAGTGTCGAGGGTGAGCGCGGGGGCGGCGCTGCTCAGCACCAGGCACGCGAAAAACACCAGCAGATGACGCGTCATCATATCCCCCAGGCGTCGTGGTCCGGGGGCGCCGTGCGAACGGCCCCCTGGTCACGCCGGACATCTTGATCTTACGAATGTTGTCGTTTCAGATTGCGGAAATTCCATCATATCAGGAGTCGTTGAGCTTGCCACTACCGGCACCACGGCCGGCAGGGGGCGTTCCTCGCGGCCGTTCTCGTCGAGCAGGACGGCGTCGATCGCCGCGCGCGGCATCGGCACGCCGAACAGATAGCCCTGCACGCACCAGCAACCATGTTCCAGCAGATAGTCGACCTGGTCCGTCGCTTCGACGCCCTCGGCGATCACCTGTAGCCGCAGCGCCGCGGCGATCGACAGGATCGCCTTGACGAGTTCGCTCTTGTCGCGATCCTGCGGGATGTCGCTGACGAACGAGCGGTCGATCTTGATCTGGCTGACGGGGAAGCGGTTGAGATAACCAAGCGCCGAATAGCCCGTGCCGAAGTCGTCGATCGATATCGCGAGTCCCAGCGCGTGCAGGCGGTCGAGCATGCGTGAAATGTCTTCATTATTCTCCAGCAGCAGGCTTTCGGTGATTTCCAGCTTCAGCCAGGCGGGCCGGCAACCGGTACTTGCCAGCACGCGCTCGACCGTGGCGACGAAATCGTGACGGATGAATTGGCGTGTCGATACATTCACGGAGACCGCGATCGGCTTTTCCCGCGTGCCGTTCCAGGAGACGATGGTGCGGCAGGCGGTCTCGAGCACCCATTCGCCGATTTCGACGATCAGACCGGATTCCTCGGCGAGGGGAATGAACCTGTCCGGCGGGACGAACCCGTGGCCCGGACGATTCCAGCGCAGCAGGGCCTCGGCGCCGACGATGGTGCCGTCGCGCAGGTCGACCTGCGGCTGGAAATACAGGTCGAGTTCGCCGCAGCGCGCGGCCTTGTGCAGCGCCGCCGCCATCTCCAGGCGTTCGGACGAGCGCGCCGTCAGTTCCGTCACGTAGAACTGGAAATTGTTCCGGCCGACGCGCTTGGCATGCGACAGCGCCGAGTCGGCGAAGCGGAACAGCTCGTCGATGCCGGCGCTGTCATCCGGATAGAGCGCGATGCCGATGCTGGCCGAGACGACGATCTCATGGCCGTCCAACAGGTAGGGCGCAGTCAGCGCCGCGATGAGATTGTGGGCGACGAGGCCGGGGGCGTCCGCGCCGCGCACGCCGGGCAGCAGCACGGCGAACTCGTCCCCGCCGAGCCGGGCCACGGTGTCGCAGGGACGCAGCTGCGCGCGCAGCCGCGCGGCCGATTCGTACAGCAGCGCGTCGCCGGCGCCGTGGCCGAGGGAATCGTTGACTTCCTTGAAGCGGTCGAGGCCGAGGATCATGAACGCGAACGGGATGCCGGTGCGGGCGCCGTCGGCAATCGCCTGGCGCAGGCGGTCGGCCACCAGCGTCTGGTTCGGCAACCCCGTCAATGCGTCGTACAACGTGGGCGCGGCAGCCGTTTCCGTGTCGCGGCGGCGCACATCGTCCTGTTCCCGGTGCTGCCGCTCGAAGCGGCCGCGCAGGCCGAGCGCATGGCTGGCCAGGGCCAGCGTGCCCGTCAGCCCGGCCGACAGCAGTGCGAGTTCCAGCCCGGCGTTCATGTCCAGGCTGTCGTGACTTCCGAGATGCCACAGGCAGGCGGCGAGTGCGCAGGCGAGCAGCAGGACGCTCCCCCCGGCAAGTGCGAGCAGCGGCGCGACGGACAGTCCGGAGACGCCGACACCCATCATGGTCTTGCTGCCGTCCATACGTGACCTCTTTAGCCGCGACGCGTCGCCAGTGCGTGGGCGACTGGCGGTAACGGGACCAGATTGCCGGAGAATCAAACGTTTGAAAATCAGGCGGGCTTGATTTTGCGATAGTCCTGCGCGTAGGCGCTATCAGGAAATCCTGATACGGACCAGGCGTTACAGGCGGATCGCCAGGACCAGGCCGATCTGGCGATCGTTGATCCACGCGCTCTGTGGTCTTGTCGCAACGCCATAATAGGCCGAGCGGACGGTGCGCAGCAGATTCGTGCCTTCGAGAGACAGGGTGACACGGTCGTCGAGCCGGTAGCTGAACGATGCGTCGAGCCAGCCGTAGCCGCGCGTGTAGATCGGCAGCGTGCCGACACCGACGACGTTGGTGAATCCGCTCAGGAACTTGTCGCGCCAGTTATAGGCGATGCGCGCCGAGACCGGGCCGCGCTCGTACATGCCGACCAGGTTGGCGCTGTGCCGCGACAGGTTCGGCAGCGGCTGGTCGCCGGCGGCGCCGTTCGTCATGCTGCTGTGGACATACGTGTAGTTGGCCTGCACGCCGAGTCCGCTCATCCATCCCGGCAGGGTGTCGAAGAACTGCTGGTAGCCCGTCTCGGCACCCGCGATGCGCGCACTGTTGCCGTTGCGCGGGCGGCTCACCTGGTACACGGCGCCGTCGTGCGTTTCGGGACTGCTGACGGTCGTCACGAAACCGTCCACGTGCTTCAGGAACGCGGTCGCATACACCGAGGTGACCTTGTCGAGATAGCGCTCGACCGCCACGTCCCAGTTCGTCGAGCGCACGGGCTGCAGGTCGGGATTGCCGGCGCTGCCCTGGTTCAGCGACGGGTTGACGGGATTCGCGATGAGGGTCAGCGACGGCGACAGCTGGTTGAAATCGGGCCGCGTGATCGTCTTCGACGCCGCGCCGCGCAGGATCAGTCCGTCATTGACGCGATAGCGCAGGTTCGCGCTCGGTAGCACGTCGGTGTGGCTGCTGTCGACGGCGATGGRCGACACCGTGCCCGTGGCAGGCACCGTTTGCGACCCCGATACCCGTTCACGGGTACGGACGACGCGCACCCCCGCATTGCCGTCGAGCGGCAGCGCCGCGCTCCGGAACGTCGTCATCAGGTAGGCGGCCTGCGTGTCCTCGCGGATGTCCCACAGCGTCAGCGGGCTGGCCGATGCCGGAATCGGCGTACTGATCCCGAAGGCATTGCGCAGGGCGACGGCATCGCGGGCCGTGGCGAGATTGCCGACCAGGAAGTTGCCGATGCTGGGCGAGCCCTGGCCCGGGAAGAAATCGCCGTACGGGTTCGGCATCACGGCGTCCGGCTTGTCGGACGCCTTCAACCCGGTGACGGACGCATCCGCGAAGATGAGGCCGGGCATGTTGTCGGCGTCGCGCCGGGCCAGGCGCACGCCTGCGGACACGGATTCGAAGAACGGATGGTCCAGCCGGTATGACCCGTCGAGCCGGGTGGCGGTCAGGCCGCCTTCGAACGGCCGCGTGCGGTAGGCCACCCCCGTGAAACGGAAGTTCGCGGGATCGAGCAGATCGGTCCCGGCGACGCTGGTGGCGGGTACGCGGTTCGACACGTCCTGCGTGAAGCGGGCGGCCGTGCCCGCCATGAACGGTCCGGAAAAGAACAGGAAGTCGCGGCTCGTCGTGCGGCTGAGGTCGCCCGTGACCGTCAATGCATCCGCCTTCCAGCGCCCACCCACGGCGAACTGCCGCGTGCTGTCCTTCGTGTCGCGCGCGAAGCTCAGCACGGAAAACGGCGCATTGGTCCAGGTGATGCTTTTCAGGTCGTTCGTCCCCGGGAACAGGACCGGACTGCCCGCGTCGAACGTGGGCGACGTCGAGACATTGATCTGGTGCGAGTCCTGTAGCGTGATGAATTCCGCGTAGCTGCCTTCGGCATACAGTTCGAGCGCCGGGTTCGGGCGCCATTGCAGCACGAACGAGGCGGTATTGCGCTCGCGGTCGCCGAGGCTCGTGGTTTCCGTGGTGCCATTCGGTACGACCACGGTCTGCCCGGCGATCACGTCCTTGCGCGTCAAAGGATTGCCCGCCGATTTCTGGTCCTCGCGCCAGGCGCGCTTCTGGTGCGCCAGGTTGACGAGCACGCCGATGTCGCCGTAGTCCGCCGTCTTCCAGCGCTCGCTCGCGAGGATGAAGAACTGGGGCTGCGTGCGCTTGACGAGGTCGCCGTGGATCACGCGCATGGACGCCGCGAGTTGTCTCCCGCCGAAGTCGAACGGACGGCGCGTGCGCAGGTCGATCGTGCCGCCGACGCCGCCTTCGATCAGGTTCGCGGACGACGTCTTGTAGACATCGATGCCCGCAACGAGCTCGGCCGGGATATCCGCGAAATCCAGGTTGCGGCCCGTGCCGGCGGTAAACACTTCGCGGCCATTGAGCGTCGTTTCCATCTGCGTCAGGCCGCGGATCGCCACGCCGGCCCCTTCGCCGCGATCGCGCAGGATTTGCACGCCGGTAATGCGCTGCAGCGCATCCGTGACATTGATGTCGGGGAGCTTGGTGATGTCCTCGGCGACGACGGAATCGACGATGCCGAGATTGTCGCGCTTGATTTCCTGGGCCGAGATCAGGCTTGCGCGCTTGCCGGTGACCAGCACGACGGGGGGCTGTGCCGCGGCGGCGGTCGTCTCCGTCGGGGTGGTTTGCTGGCCATGGGCGGCGCCCAGCCGGAACATGGCCAGTGTCACGAGCGCGACAATCGGCCGTATCTGGAATGAGGTTCCGTTGTGCATGTCGTCCTCCAGGAGTGCCGTGACTTATCGTATGGAAATTTGTCGTATCACTAAGAAATAATTCTACTCCCGGCAGCGGGGATGTGATTACGCGGGTGGAGAATTTCTTTGCCGATCGTCCGGCAGGATGCGGATACGCTACGCAGCAGTCCTGGAGGGCGCGGCGCGGACGGCATGGAGTCGCGTCCACAGGCGTTTCAATCGTGTCGCGACCGGCGCCTCGACATAGCGGTGGACGAGCAGGGCGGCTACGCAGGCCACGGCCACGGCGCCGACCAGCAGCACCCAGCCGGGACCGGCGTAGTGGAATTTGCGCGCCGTGTCGGTGACGATGCTGATCGCGATGCCATGTGTGAGGTAGAGCGGATAGGACAGGGCGCCCAGCAGGCCGCCCGCCCGGCCGACGCGCAGCGCGCCCGTGGACTCCGCCGCGACGAGGCCGGTGATGATGCCGGCCGAGCTCAGGCCGTACAGCAGGATCGGCAGGATGGCATGCCCGTCCTGGCTCTTGAAGCTGCCGGCGTTTTCGGAGAGGCCGGTGGCGACGAATGCCACGCCGCCCGCCAGCGCGAGCAACTGCGGGACGGGGATCCGGCAATGCTGCAGCAGCCATGCCACGACGATGCCCAGAAGGAACAGCAGGTTGTAGGGCGAGGCCAGCGTCCGGACCGTGTCGCCCGGCAGGCCGGGCGGCGCGTCCAGCGCGAACATGGATGCGGTGCCGAACAGGACGGCCCAGCCCAGCAGGATGAGGCGGCCGAGATTGATTTTCCAGATGGCCAGGCCGAACAACAGGTAGAACAGGGCTTCGTGCACGAGCGTCCAGGACGGGATCAGCATCGGCAGCCTGCCCTGCGGGAGCAGGAGCAGCGACCTGGCGAAATAATCCCACTCGAACGTGCCGGCCAGCCAGTGCTTGGCCGTGATCGGGACCATGACGACCAGGAACAGCGGGTAGATGCGCGCGAAGCGCTTCCAGGCGAACAGGCCGAGCCGGGATGGCTGGCCAAAGTCGGCATGGTGGATGTAGTAGATGATGTAGCCGCTGAGGACGAAGAAAAACGGCACGCCGGCATGACCGAATCCGAACAATCCACCGAACGGCGCACCCTGGTCCGGCCAGGTCAGTTCGACGACGAGCGCGCCATGGTAAAAGGCGACGAGAAGGGCGGCGATGCCGCGCGCCGCTTCGATCGTCAGCAGCTTGTCGGCCTTGAGACCCGTGGGGACGTGTGGACTGGACATGGCGAAACCTGCCTGGCTCGGCGCGGCGATGAGCGGAACGGCGGCTCAGGAATCGCTGGTCAGGTCTTTATACGACTCCGCATCCACAGGCTGCGGTTCGCGCATCTTCTTGTCGTTCAGGCGGCCGAGGGCGCTGTCCAGCGCGCGCTTGAGCTTGCCGACGGCGCCCGAGATCGACAAAGCGAGGTTTTCCGCGTGGGCATGCACGACGACGGGCGCGTAGCCAGTCACGAGCGCTTCCATCATGCAATAGTTGCTGCCGTCCTCGTGTTTTTCCCTGTTCTCGTTGGAGAGGTGGACGTCGACCCGGCGTACATGGTCGCCGAAGCGGCCGAGCGCTTCCTCGACCTGGGTGCGGACACGTTCGTCGAGGCCCTGGTGGCGCTGGATGGTGTTGTCGGTGTTGACATTAACTTCCATAACTCCTCCGGATGTGGATCGCTGCATCGATGTTACACATTCCGGAGAAAACCCAGCGCGCACGCGCGCTTCAGGTGTTGACGAGACTGGCGGCGATGTTGACCGAGAGGCCGAGGATCGCCAGATTGAAGAAGAAGGCCAGCACGCAATGGCCCAGCACGAGCTTGCGCATCTCGCGCGTCCGGACCGTCACGTCCGACGTCTGGACGGCGATCGACAGCGTGAAGGAGAAATACAGGAAGTCCCAGTAGTTCGGCTGCGTGTGCTCGTCCGGGAATGCCAGCGGTAGCGCATGCTTGCTCGCGGTGTAATAGATGTGCGCGTAGTGCAGGCAGTACATCACGCCGACCAGCAGCCAGGAACCGATCACGGTCAGCGCCGTGAATGCATAGTGCAGGGCCTTCACGTGCTCGGACGCATCCTTCATGTTCGCCAGTTCCGTCACGATGGCATACAGGCTCAGCATGGCCCCGACGATCACGGCAGCCAGCACGGCGCCGCCGCTTTCATCCTGCCGTTCGGCGATCGTGCGCACCCGGCTGTGGTCGGCGCGGAACATGGTCCATGCCATCGCGACGAGGTAGGACCAGACGCCGCTGTTCCAGCCGGTCAGTGCGCGCCGCAGGTCGCTGTGGTGGCCCGGCACGAGCAGCCCGACGGCCACGCCGAGCAGCAGCGCGCCGATCAGGTAGGGACGGCTGCGGATGAAGCGCGCGAGGAAACCGGAGCGCTGGTCCATCATCCGGCCTTCGCGGCCATTTCGGCCTCGTGGTGCGGGAAGCGGTCCATGCGCGACAGCACCGGGAACAGCTTCATCCACGTGCCCGTGACGACCAGCGTGGCGACGCCACCGAATACGATCGCGCGCACGAGGCCGAACCAGCTCGCGGTGAGGCCGGATTCGAATTCGCCCAGTTCGTTGGAGGCGCCGATGAACACGGCGTTGACGGCGCTGACGCGGCCGCGGATCTCGTCCGGGGTTTCGTATTGCACGAGCAGGTGGCGGATATAGACGCTGACCATGTCGCCCGCGCCGAGCAGGAACAGGGCACCGAGGGCGATGTAGAAACTGTGCGTCAGGCCCATCGTCACGGTGGCCGCGCCGAACAGGGCGACGCCGCCGAACATCCACGCGCCAACCTTGCGCGTGATGGGCCAGAATGCCAGCGCGATGGAGCACAGCGTGGCGCCGGCGCCGGGTGCCGTGCGCAAGAGGCCCAGGCTCGTCGGTCCGGCATGCAGCACGTCGTGCGCGTAGGCGGGCAGCAGCGCGGTGGCGCCACCGAACAGCACGGCGAACAGGTCGAGCGAGATGGCGCCCAGCACGACCGGACGCGACCACACGAAGCGCAGCCCCTCGAGCAGCGTGTGCCAGCTGACGGGCGCCTTGTTGCGGGCCTGGGGCGTGCTCTTCGTGCCGGTCATCAACAGCACGGCAATGGCGAGCAGCGTGCTCGACACGCCATACACGACGTTCGGTCCGAACACGTACAGGAGGCCGCCCAGCACGGGACCGGCGATGACGGACACCTGGAACGTGGACGAGCTGAGCGCCACGGCCTGCGAGAAATCCCTGGTGGAGACGAGGTTGCGCAGCACGGCCTGCGAGGCCGGCTGCATGAAGGCGCGAGCGCTGCCGAACAGCACGAGCACGGCGTACACGGGCCACACGGTCTTGCTGCCGGACAGGGTGAAGGCGACGAGCAGCAGGCTGCACAGCAACTGGGTGCCCATGCACAGCAGGACGATGTTACGACGGTTGTGCGTGTCGGCGACGTGGCCGGCCCACAGGATCAGGGCGAGGAAGGGCGCGAACTGGGCGAGGCCGATGAGGCCGAGGTCGAACAGACTGTGGGTGATCTGGTAGACCTGCCAACCGACGGCGACGCTCTGCATCTGGACGGCGAGCGTGCCGAGGAAGCGCGAGGACAGGTAGAACGAGACGTTACGGTTGCGCAGGACCGCAAGGCGGCCTGTCGGAGAAAGCACGGACATAGAATGGGTGAAGGCAAGGCAGGAATGCCAACCGTCATTGTGCCCGATGTTCCGTAAGGCCGCAGTCAATACGTGTAGGGTGGGCACCCCTGTGCCCACGCGAACGCCAGCATGACGCGAACGCCACGCGTGGGCACGATTCATTTGAGGCCCCCGGCCTCAAATGCCCGCCCTACGCGAACGGACGGCTTATTTTTTGACGAACCGGATCGCGAACTTGTCGTCCGGCGCGCCCTTCATCTCGAAGAACGGCTGCTCGCGCGGATCGGATGGCGCGCGCAGGTAGTCGCTGCGGGCGTCGACCTTGAAGCCGGCCCTGGTCACTTCGTCGACCACCGTGTCCTCGTCGATCCGGTGCAGCGTCTTCGTGGCCGAGAGGCCGCTGCCCTTCTTGGCCGCGTTGTCGATGATGACGAGGTGGCCGCCGGGCTTCAGAGCGTCATACAGGCGTTTGTTCATCGCCGCGCGGTCGGTCGGGGTGTTGACGATGTCGTGGTACGACATGTTGATCGTGATGAGGTCGAGCGGCGGCGTGCCTTTCGGGACCGGATCGTTGAAGTCCGCCACGACGGCATGCAGGTTCGGCAGCGTGGCCTGGCCCAGGCGCTGGTCGAGCCTGGTGTTCGGCTTCGCGTTCTGGGCCCAGACATCGCCCTTGCTGCCGACGGCGGCCGTCAGCAGCGCGGCGGTGGCGCCGCCGCCCGAGGCGACGTCGCACACCTTCATGCCCGGCTTCACTTCGGCGAACGTCAGGAATTCACCCGACTTGCGATGTTCGTCGGCCTTGCGGTCGTCGTCGGTGCGGATCGGGCTGGCGAGGACGGATTGCCAGTTGCCGCCGGCCTGGTCGGCGGCGTGGGCGGGAGCGGTGCCCGTCAGCAGGGCAGCGGACAGGGCGAGCAGGACAGGTGCGAAACGGAGCGTCTTGTGCATGGTTTATGACCCCTTGTTGTTAGGTAAACCGGCCACGGGCCGGGCACCCGCGACCATACCGTAAATTCATGGCGAAATACATAAGAATCGGATCTGTATATACGTGTACGCCGCGCGCGCCGTGCGGACGTCATGGCTGGGCCAGGTCGGCCTCCGTCGTGAACGCGTCGGCGTAGAACTCGTCGGCCGGCAGGCCGCACTGTTCGACGTAGTCGCGCCGCGCCGAATCGACCATGATCGGCGCGCCGCAGGCATAGACCTGGTGGTTGGACAGGTCGGGGATGTCCTGCATGACGGCCGCGTGGACAAAGCCCGTGCGGCCYGTCCAGGCATCTTCCGGCAGCGCGTCCGACACGACCGGCACGTAGCGGAAGTGCGGCAGCTCGCGCGCCCATTGCTCGCACAGCTCGTGCATGTACAGGTCCTGCGGACGGCGGCCGCCCCAGTACAGCGCGACGGGTCGCTCCGACTTCAGGTGGATCATGTGCTCGACGAGCGCCTTGACCGGGGCGAAGCCGGTGCCCGAGGCCAGCAGCACGATCGGCCTGGTCGATTCTTCACGCAGGAAGAACGTGCCCAGCGGACCTTCGAAGCGCAGGATGTCGCGTTCCTTTATCGTGGAGAACACGTGGTCGGTGAACACCCCGCCCGGCAGGTGCCGGACGTGCAGTTCGATCGGACCGCCCAGCGACGGCGCGCTCGCGATGCTGTAGGCGCGGCGCTTGCCGTCCTTGAGCATGAATTCGATGTATTGGCCGGCGCGGTAGGCGAGGGCTTCGTTGGCCGGCAACTGCAGGGTGAGGATGGCCACGTCCGGCGCGGCGCGGCGGAGGGCGATGACGCGGGTCGGCATCTTGCGCACCGGGTAGTCGGTGCTGCCGCCCACTTCGCGCGCTTCGATCACGATGTCGCCCTCGGGGACGGCGCAGCACATCAGCGCATAGCCCTGCAGCTTCTCCTGTTCGGACAGCGCGCGCGCCTGGTGCGGCCTGTGGTGGATCGTGCCTTCGACGACCTTGCCCTTGCAGGAGCCGCAGGCGCCGTTCTTGCAGCCGTACGGCAGGCCGATGCCGGAGCGGATCGCCGCCGCGAGCACGGATTCGTCCGCGTCGCAGTCGTAATGGTGGCCGCTGGGCTGGACAGTGATCTGAAACGTCATACAATCCTCGGAATGAATACTAATTACAAAGTCAGGTTCAACAAGCCGCGCCTCCTGATCGTGGGCTGCGGCGACGTCGGCATGCGTCTGCTGCCGCTGGTGCGTGAGCGCTTTCGCGTATTCGCCGTGACGAGCCAGCCGGCCCGTGCCGCCGGGCTGCGCGCGGCGGGTGCCATCCCGGTCGTGGCCGACCTCGACCGGCCGGACAGCCTTGCCCGCCTGGCGGGTCTGGCGCAGCGGGTCGTCCATCTTGCGCCACCGCCCTCGGACGGCGCGCTCGATTTGCGTACGCGCAATTTGACCGCCATTCTACCCGAGGGGGCGAACGTGGTTTATGTCAGTACCACGGGCGTCTACGGCGACCGCGGCGGTGCGGCGACCCCCGAGACCACGCCGGTGGCCCCGCGCAATGCGCGCGCGCGCCGCCGCGTCGACGCCGAGCGCGTCCTGCGCGCCTGGGCCGTCGCCAGCGGCGGGCAGGTAGCGATCCTGCGCGCGCCCGGCATCTATGCGGCGGAGCGCCTGCCCGTCGAACGGCTGCAGCGCGGCACGCCGGCGCTGGCACGCGAAGACGACGTGTACACCAACCACATCCACGCCGACGACCTGGCCCGCCTGTGCGCGCTGGCGCTGTTCCGCGCACGGCCGGGGCGCGTCTACAACGCCTCCGACGATACGCGCATGAAGATGGGCGATTACTTCGACCTCGTGGCGGACACGTTCGGCCTCGCCCGGCCGCCACGGCTGGCGCGCGCCGAGCTGGAAAAGGCCGTGTCGCCGCTGCTGCTGTCCTTCATGTCGGAATCGCGCCAGCTGGACAATCGACGCATCCGGGAAGAACTGCGCGCGCGTCTGCTGCATCCCCGCGTCGAGACGGCCGTCGCGGCGCTAAGGGTTTCTTAAGCAAATCGCAACTGATCCATGTATCATTCGGGCTCGCCGTAGAGCGACCATACAAAGAACCTATATTTTCCAAAACTGACTGATTTTCCATAACCTGTCATGGGTTATGGACGAAGGAAGACCGCATGCCCATCAGACGCCTGCCGGAAGGCGCCGAGTACGATCCGAACCGGGTACTCGATGCCATCATCAACAAACTCAGGCTCAAGAACGACGCCGCGCTGTCGCGCCTGCTGGAAGTGGCGCCACCCGTGATCAGCAAGATCCGCCACAACACGCTGCCAATCGGCGCCACCATCCTGCTGCGCATGCATGAGGTGTCCGATTTCAGCATCCGCGAACTGCGCGCGCTGATGGTCCGGCCGGGGAACGTGGCCGTGGCCTGAGTTGAAATAAAAAAACCGCCCCAGGGTACGGGGCGGATCGGGCCGGCCTGTGTGACGTTCTCGTGCTTCAGGCAGCCATTGCTGCCTTGCCGGCAGGCGCCGTCGTGATGTGCGGACCGGCGCAATATGCCGTGGCGGCGGCGATGGTGCTCTTGTCGCTGTTCGTCGACTTGTCGATCCACGGCCCGGCGCAATAGCTCGTGCGTGCTCCCTCTTCGATATGGGCCGCCACGGCCGGACAGGCTTCGCCGAAAGTGGCTTCGTACAGTTCGCGCATGCGCTCGCCGCTGTCCAGGCGGAATTGCTCATCGTCCCCGCCGCGCATGCCGACGTACGGATAGTGATGCAGGAAGTAGCCGAACACCTGCTCGCAATCGGCGGCGTATTTCATCGTGTCGAGGATGTGGTAGTGCCAGAACGTGTCGACGTCGACCAGTGGGGCGGTGTCCTCGTCCGGGTAGATCTTCATCAGGCACAGGAAGCGGCGGTATTCCTTTTCGACGGCATTGGCCTTTTCCAGGCTCCAGCCTTCGCCCGATTCCACATGCATCAGTTTCATCTTGATCGGTTCCAGGTCGAGTTGCGTCACAGCTTTAAACAGGTCGTCGGCGTTCATGGTTGCCCTCAATATGTTGGTTGAATATCGCCATCCCAGCTTTGCAAACGTGCCTTGCATTTACTCAATGTATTTGGGGCAATATAACCAGCTATTGATATTTGTCAAAAAATATAAGCGTTGCTATAGCTTGACCATCCGGAGTTCATAGGCGAACACAGCCAAATAAAAAGCCCGTTCCGGAAGCCGGAACGGGCCAATTCGTCAGCGTCGGTAGAACTGCACGAGGAAGCACGCCTTCTGGCCGTGCGCTTTCGGGCGATGGGCCCGGTCGGGATGGAACCGGGGCGCCCGGACCGGTGCACCGGGCGGTCTGGCCCGGTGTACGGATTGTCTCGAAGCCTGGTTCAGYGGGCGGTCGCGATCGGGGCATCCTTGGTGCGGGCGGCTTGCGCTTTCACGTGCGGGCCGGCGCAGAAAGCCGTCGCCTGCTTGTGCGGACCGGCGCAGAAGGCGGTGTCAGCCTTGATGTCGCTGGTGCGCTGCGCGCTGCCGTTCTTGACGTGCGGTCCGGCACAGAATGCTGTCGCCTGCTTGTGCGGACCGGCGCAGAAGGCGGTATCGGCCTTGATGTCATTGGTACGCTGTGCGTTGCCGTACTTGACGTGCGGTCCGGCGCAGAAGGCCGTCGCCTGTTTGTGCGGTCCGGCGCAGAAGGCAGTATCAGCCTTGATGTCACTGGTGCGTTGCGCGTTGCCGTTCTTGACGTGCGGTCCGGCGCAGAAGGCGGTATCGGCCTTGATGTCACTGGCGGGCTTGACGTGCGGTCCAGCGCAGAAAGCGGTCGCCTGCTTGTGCGGACCGGCGCAGAAGGCGGTATCGGCCTTGATGTCACTGGCGGGCTTGACGTGCGGTCCGGCGCAGAAAGCCGTCGCTTGTTTGTGCGGACCGGCGCAGAACGCCACTTCCTTGGTGTGCGGGCCGGCGCAGAATGCGGTGCCCATACCGTCCAGGGCCTGCTGCGACGGGGCTTCGGCGCCCGGATAGGCTTCGCCGAAGGTGGCTTCGTACAGTTCGCGCATGCGCTCGCCGCTGTCCAGGCGGAATTGCTCATCGTCCTCGCCGCGCATGCCGACGTACGGATAGTGGTGCAGGAAGTAGCCGAACACCTGCTCGCAATCGGCGGCGTATTTCATCGTGTCGAGGATGTGGTAGTGCCAGAACGTGTCGACGTCGACCAGCGGCGCGGTGTCCTCGTCCGGGTAGATCTTCATCAGGCACAGGAAGCGGCGGTATTCCTT
>NZ_JBFUDR010000120.1:0-17581 GCF_056404615.1 Massilia sp. P2_C2
ATTTGATCCCGTTCATCCAGCGTGACGTTTACCTGGTCAATCCGGTCGTGACGAACTGGTATGAAACCCGGCTCGATTCGCTGCGCCGCGCCAACCTGTTGCTGTCGATTTCCGAATCGTCGCGCCAGGAAGCAATTCACCATCTCGGGTTCGATGCCGCGGCCTGCGTCAATATCTCGACCGCCGCCGATGCCCACTTCACGCCCATGATGCTGTCGGACGCGCAGGACAGTGCGATCCGCGCGCGTTACGGCCTGCACGGCCGTTACGTCATGTACACAGGCGGTATCGATCATCGCAAGAACATCGATGGTTTGCTGCACGCGTATGCATCCCTGCCGGCCACGGTGCGCTCCGGCCTGCAACTGGCGATCGTCTGTTCGATCAAGGACCACGATCGCACCGCCCTCGAGCGATTGGCGGCCGAGGTCGGGCTGGCGACGGGCGAGCTGGTGTTGACCGGGTTCGTGCCGGAAGAGGACCTGGTGCTGCTCTACAATCTTTGCACGGTGTTCATCTTTCCATCCTGGCACGAAGGTTTCGGCTTGCCGGCGCTGGAAGCAATGTCTTGCGGTCGCGCAGTCATCGCGGCCGGCACCTCCAGTCTTCCGGAAGTCGTCGGTCGCGAGGATGCCCTGTTCGATCCGCGTGACAGCGTGTCGATGGCAACCAGGCTGAAGCAGGTGCTGCTTGACGACGATTTTCGCCACGAACTCGAGCAGCATGGCCTGCGTCAAGCGGGCAATTTTTCCTGGGATCAGACAGCGCGTCGCGCAATCGCCGCCATCGAGCAAGCCCGGCAGGTGCATCCGGCGCGTATCGGTCCATCGGTGCCGGCGCGCCGTCCGCGCCTGGCGTATGTCGCGCCGCTGCCTCCGGAGCGCAGCGGCATCGCCGACTACAGCGCCGAATTGCTGCCTGAGCTGGCCCGCTATTACGAGATCGACGTCGTGGCGCCGCAGGTATCGGTCGAGGATCCGTGGATCCAGGCAAATTGCCGTTTGTGCGGCCTCGACTGGTTCCGCGAACACGCCGGGCGTTACGATCGGGTGCTCTACCACATGGGCAATTCGGCGTTCCATAGCCATATGTTCGATCTGATGGAAGAGATCCCGGGTGTGGTAGTACTGCACGATTTCTTTCTGTCCATGGTTGCCTCTCACCTCGAGACTACTGGTGCCGAGCCCGGTTCCTGGACCGAGGCCTTGTACGAATCCCATGGCTACCCGGCCCTGGTAAAGCGGTTTGCTCCGGATGTCGCTGACGCCGTATTGGCCTACCCGTGCAATCTGCGGGTGTTGCGCGCAGCCTTGGGCGTGATCGTTCATTCAGAAAACTCGCGCAGGCTGGCGTGTGCCTGGTACGGTCGCGCGGCTGCCGATGACTGGTACCTGATCCCCCACCTGCGGGTCGCGGTACAGGACGTGCAGCGGCGGCAGGCGCGGCAGGCGCTCCGTCTGGACGAGCACAGTTTTGTCGTGTGCAGCTTCGGCCTGCTCGGCCCTACCAGGCTCAACGACAGGTTATTGTCCGCCTGGCTGGCGACCGGACTCGCGCGCGATCCGCACTGCGTGCTGGTATTCGTCGGCGAGAATACGGCCGGCGGATACGGCGCGGCCATGCTGGCGGCGATCGCGGCCTCGCCGGCACCCGAACGGATCAGGATTACCGGCTGGGCCGACGCCGCGCTTTATCGGCAGTACCTGGCTGCGGCCGACGTGGGTGTGCAATTGCGCACCAATTCGCGCGGTGAGACGTCCGGCACGGTGCTGGACTGCATGAATTACGGGCTGGCGACCATCGTGAATGCGCACGGCAGCCTGACCGATCTTCCCGATGATGCCGTTGTCAAGCTGGCGGACCGCTTCCAGGACGAGGAACTGGCGGCGGCGTTGCAGAGCCTGCGCGACGATCCAGCGCAGCGGCGCCACCTCGGCGAGCGCAGCCGGGAGGTCATCCGTACCATGCACGCGCCACGCCGTTGCGCAGACCGGTATGCGCATGCGATCGAGCAGACTTACCACGACTATCACCACAGTCCGGCAATCGTGGTATCTGCAGTGGCACAGCTCGATCCCGGTCCGGAGCATGACGCGGACCTGTTCGGCTTTTCCCAGGCGTTGACGCAATGTCTGCCGCCGCGGTTGCGACTGCCGCAGCGGCTGGTCGAGATCGATCCCGGCAGTGATGCGCGCAGCGCGGCCGTTGCCGGGTTGACGCAGCGCTTGCGCGAACCTGTCGAGGCGTACCGCGTCGAGCCCGTTTACCTGGACAAGGAAGGACGTTATCGCTATGCGCGTCAGTACGCGCTGCAGCTGCTGGGTTGCCCCGCAAAGGCGCTCACGGATGAGGTCGCCGAAATTCACCACGGCGATACGTTCGTCGCGTTRCCGCACGACGGCGATGCGGCACGTATCGCGCGGCTCCAGGACCTGCAACGGCGCGGGGTTCTCGTAGTGTCAGCCGAGGCCTGAGGGGATATCGCAATGCAAGCTGTCATCCAACAACTCATCGCCAGTCCGCTGCGCCATGCCGTCAAGTTTGTCCTGCAAAGGCCGCGGCTCAAGAAACGCGTGCGCGATATGGTGACGCGTATGCCGGGAATACAYGCCATGGTCATGCGCGTGATGTTCCAGGCGCCGGCACGGCCGCGGATCAGTACCGGGCAGAAGCACCTGTCGCCGAATGCGCGCCGGGCCTACCGGGCGCTCAAGCAGGCGATCCGTACCCACAAGCGCTGACATGCCGGTATGAGCGGGCGAGGCAAAAGCGCGCTCAGCGCGCCTCTGCGGAAGCGTCGTGCGTGGCCGTAGCCGTCGCCTTGGCGCAATGCGGGCACGACTTGCCCACCACATACTCCGGCGCCAGCTGCTGGCGCGGCGTGACGACGGCACGGCAGGCGAAGCATTGCACGGTCTCGGTCGGTTCCAGCTTCGGATTGAGGGCGGTACGGTAGTCGAACACGAAGCAGTCGCCCGTGTAGTGGTCGCCGCCCACGTCCTCGAAATACTTCAGGATGCCGCCGTCGAGCTGGTAGACGCGGTCGTAGCCGATGTTCTGCATGTGGATTGCAGCTTTTTCGCAGCGGATGCCGCCCGTGCAAAAGGTCACGACCGTCTTGCCTTTGAGCTCGTCCTTGTGCCGCGCGACGACGTCCGGAAACTCGCTGAATTTGTCGATGCGGTAGTCCAGCGTGTTGTTGAACGTGCCGACGTCGACTTCGAAGGCGTTGCGGGTTTCCATCATGATAACGGGAACACCGTCGTCGTCATGTCCCTGGTCGAGCCAGCGCTTGAGTGTCTTCGGCGCCACGGACGGCGCGCGGCCCAGCTCCGGCTTGATCAGTGGCATGCGCATCGTGATGATCTCTTTCTTGATGCGGACCAGCATGCGGCGGTGCGACTGTTCGTTCGACACGCTTTCCTTCCACTCCAGGTCGGCCAGGCGGGCATCGCTGCGCACCCAGGCGAGGTAGCGGTCGATCTGTTCGCGCGGGCCGGACACGAACATGTTGATGCCTTCCGGCGTCAGCAGGACGGTTCCCTTCAGCCCGAGCTCGTTGCACAGCGCCTGGTATTGCGAGCGCATTTCTTCGAGATTGTCGAGGGAGACGAACTTATAGGCGGCAATATTGACGTGCATGATCGTGGAACGCATGGAACGGGAAAGAAGCCGGCTATTATAAGCCAGCAGCGGCCCCGGGAACACGTCCGCGCGTCTTGTCAAGCCTTCCACCGTGCCTGGATGCAACTCTCACTTTCGGCCGACCGAGGTAAAATGACAGGATGACTTCCCCGATCTTCACCCACCTCCGCGTCCATACCGAATATTCGATCGTTGACGGCCTTGTCCGCATCGACGACCTCGTCGCTGCCGCCGCCCGCGACCAGCAGCCGGCCGTGGGGGTGACCGACCTGGCCAACGCGTTCTGCCTCGTGCGCTTCTACAAGGCGGCGCGCGGCAAGGGCGTCAAGCCGATCGTCGGGGTGGATGCGTGGATCACGAACGACGAAAACCGCGACAAGCCGTTCCGCCTGCTGATCCTGGCCAGGAACAAGACGGGTTATCTGCAGCTGTGCGAACTGCTGTCCAAGGCGTGGCTCACGAACCAGTACAAGGGCCGGGCCGAGATCCGCATCGAGTGGCTGGAAGCGCTGGCCACGTCCGTCTCCACGCTGGAACCGGACGTGCCGCAGGATAACGCCCTCATCGTGCTCTCCGGGGCGCAGTTCGGCGACATCGGCCAGGCCATCGACAACGGCGACCTGGACAAGGCCGAGGCCTGCGCGCGGCGCTGGACGCAGATCTTCCCGGGCCATTTCTATGTGGAGATCCAGCGCGCCGGCCAGCCGAACCAGGAGCAGCAGGTGCGCCATTCGGTGGCGCTGGCGAACCGCCTGGGTCTGCCCGTCGTCGCGACGCATCCCGTGCAATTCATCAGCAAGGACGAATTCATCGCCCACGAAGCGCGCGTCTGTATCGCCGAGGGCGAGATGCTGGCCAACGCCAAGCGCGTGCGCCGCTTCAATGAAGGCATGTGCTTCAAGTCGCAGGCCGAGATGGCCGAGCTGTTCAAGGACCTGCCGGGCGCACTCGCGAATTCCGTGGAGATCGCCAAACGCTGCAACGTGACCCTGACGCTCGGCAAGCCGCAGCTGCCGAACTTCCCGACGCCGGGCATGACGATCGACGAATTCCTTGTCGCGGAAACGAAAAAGGGCCTGGAAGAGCGCCTCGTCGAGCTGTATCCGGACCCGGAACAGCGCGAGAAGGAGCGGCCGCGCTACGAGGCGCGCCTGGAGTTCGAGAACAACACCATCATCAAGATGAAGTTCCCGGGCTACTTCCTCATCGTGGCGGAGTTCATCCAGTGGGGCAAGAACAACGGCGTGCCGATCGGCCCGGGCCGCGGCTCCGGTGCCGGCTCCCTCGTCGCGTATGCGCTGAAGATCACCGACCTCGACCCGCTGAAATACAACCTGCTGTTCGAACGCTTCCTGAACCCGGAACGCGTCTCGATGCCCGACTTCGACATCGACTTCTGCCAGGAAAAGCGCGAGCTGGTGATCCAGCACGTGAAGGACTTGTATGGCCGCGACGCCGTGTCGCAGATCGCCACGTTCGGTACGATGGCGGCGAAGGGTGCGATCCGCGACGTGGGCCGCGTGCTCGATTTCGGCTACAACTTCTGCGACGGCATTTCGAAGCTGATTCCGTTCAAGCCGGGCAAGCAGGTGTCGATCGCCGAGGCGATCGAAGAAGAACCGATGCTCAAGGAACGCCTCGAGAACGAGGAAGAGGTGAAGCAGCTGATCGAGCTCGCGCAGCAGGTCGAAGGCATCACCCGCAACATCGGCATGCACGCGGGTGGCGTGCTGATCGCCCCGGGCAAGCTGACCGACTTCTGTCCGCTGTACACGCAGGGCGGCGATGCCGGCGTCGTGTCGCAGTACGACAAGGACGACGTCGAAGCAGCCGGCCTGGTGAAGTTCGACTTCCTGGGCCTGACCACCCTGACCATTCTCGACCGCGCCGTCAACTACATCCGCGCGCTCGATCCGGCCGACAAGGATTTCGACCTGGCCAGGCTGCCGCTGACGGACCGGCCCACGTATAAACTGCTGACGGATGCGAAGACCGTCGCCGTGTTCCAGCTTGAAAGCCGCGGCATGCAGGGCATGCTGAAGGATGCGCGCCCCGACCGCTTCGAGGACATCATCGCGCTCGTGGCGCTGTACCGTCCGGGCCCGATGGACCTGATTCCCGACTTCTGTAAAAGAAAACACGGGGAAAAGTTCGACTACCCCGACCCGCGCACAGAAAGCATCCTGTCCGAGACCTACGGCATCATGGTCTACCAGGAGCAGGTGATGCAGATGGCGCAGATCGTCGGCGGCTATTCGCTGGGCGGCGCGGACATGCTGCGCCGCGCGATGGGCAAGAAGAAGGCCGAGGAAATGGCCGAACACCGTGCGATCTTCCGCGCCGGCGCCGCGAAGGATGGTCTGTCGACCGAAAAGGCCGACGAGATCTTCGACCTGATGGAGAAGTTCGCGGGCTACGGCTTCAACAAGTCGCACGCGGCCGCGTACGCGCTGCTGTCGTACCACACGGCCTACCTGAAGGTCCATCACACCGCCGCGTTCATGGCAGCCAACATGTCGCTGGCCATGGAAGACACGGACAAGATCAAGATCCTCGTCGAGGACTCGATCGACATGTGCGGCCTGACGATCCTGCCGCCGGACGTCAACGAATCGCAGTTCCGCTTCACGCCGGAAGGCCCGCCGCCGTCCGTCACGGGCAAGCCGGTGAAGAACATCCGCTATGGCCTGGGCGGCGTGAAGGGCGCGGGGCAGGGCGCGATCGAGGCGATCATCGCGGCGCGCGAATCGGGTGGCAAGTTCAAGGACCTGTTCGACTTCTGCAAGCGCGTCGACCGCAAGCAGATCAATCGCCGCACGATCGAATCGCTGATCCGCGCGGGCGCGATGGACTGCTTCGGCGTCGACCGTGCCGTGCTGCTGGCGTCCGTGGCATTCGCCGTCGAAGTGGCCGACCAGGCCGCCGCATCCGCGAACCAGGTGAGCCTGTTCGGCGGCGACGATTCCGACCTCGTGGCGCCGCCGGACTACGTGAAGGCGACGCCGTGGACGGATCGCCAGAAATTGTCCGAGGAAAAGATTGCGCTCGGCTACTACCTGTCGGGCCATATGTTCGACTCGTACGCGCAGGAGGTGCGCCGGTTCGCCAAGACCAGGCTGAAGGACCTGGAACCGTCGCGCGACCCGCGCATGCTGTGCGGCGTGATCACCGGCGTGCGCACGCAGCTGACGCAGCGCGGCAAGATCCTGATCGTCGCGCTGGACGACAAGTCCGGCGTCGTCGAGGTCACGATCTACAACGAATTGTTCGAGATGAACAAGAACGTCTTCCGCGAGGACGAGTTCCTGCTTGTCGTCGGCAAGGTGTCGGAAGACCGCTTTAACGGCGGGCTGCGCATTACCGCCGAAAAAGTATTCGACATCGCCGCGGCGCGCATCCAGTACGGTCACAAGCTGGAGATGGACGTGGCGTGCTCGATCGCGCCCGCGAAACTGGCCGAGATCCTGCAGCCTTACCGCCATGAGAACGGCCTGCCCGTCAGCCTGCGCGTGACGCCGCAGGGCATTCCATGCACGCTGCAGCTGGGCGACGCGTGGCGCGTGGCGCCGTCGGATGAGCTGAAGTATGCGCTCGAGCTGCATCTCGGGGCCAAAGAGGTCGCGGTCGAGTATTGATCACGGTGTGGTGGGCACGGGGTGGCCACCCTACGATGGCGCTCCCATGTTCACCATATAATGGTTGGCCGTAGGGTGGGCTCCCCGAGCCCACCAAGCGCATGAAGGTTGCGAACGATAATAGTCATCGCTGCCAAGGCATATTTGTGGCGGGAGCACGACACAGGTCTGTGCGTTTTATGCAGGTTGCATGCCTTGCCGCCCGCAGCTTCCACCCTCGTGGCAGCCGCGTAAATCGCGGAACGCGACAATTTCCCAACACTATAGTTCATCCCGCGCCTTTGAGGCGTCGCAAACGGCTCCCGGGACCTCTCCCCGTACGATGGATTGCATCGACACGGCATAACCCGTGACGTCCTATCCAACCCAGGAGGCGAGCATGACCCATTCCAAACTTTGGAGCGCGGGCCTGGCGGCCACGGCCGCGATGATGTTCAGTCACGGCGCGTCCGCGCAGGAAATCATTCCACTGCAGTTTAGCGGCGACACCAACCTGGTCGGCCTCGGCGTGTTCGCAGTGCCCGATTTCTACGGTTCCGACAAGCAGAAAGGTGCCGCTGCACCGTTGCTGCACTATAACTTCGACGCCTGGGGCAACCCGATGTACGTGCAGGTGATCGGCCCGGAAATCCGGCTCAACCTGTCGCCGATCCGGGAATGGCGGATCGGTCCGGTCGTCCGCTGGCGCCAGCGGCGCGACGACGACGTCGACAACGGGGTCGTCAAGCACATGCAGCCTATCCCCAGCGCCACCGAGATGGGCGCCTTCGTGGCTTACCACATGCCGCTCGACAGTAACCCGCTGCACAAGGTGGTCTTCACCGGCGACGTAACCTGGAACACGAATAACGTCTACGATGGCGCCACGGGCAATATCCGCGCAACGTATTTTCACCCGTTCCCGACGGGGCTTGGCGGCAAGCCGTTATTGGGGACGGTCGGATTCGGTCTGTTCTTTGCCAGCGACCATTTTGCCGACCGCTACTTCGGTATCCACGGCAGCGACCTCGCGTTGTATCCGGAACGGGGCGGCATACCGTATCATGCCCAGGGCGGGCTGACGTCCATCAAGATTCCATTTTCCCTGTCGTCCCAGATCGACCCGCAATGGCTGATCACGCTCGGCGGCCGTTACGAGCACCTGCTGAACGACGCGAAGGACAGTCCGGTGGTCGAGCGGCACGGCAACGAGAACCAGTGGGTCATCGGTATCGCCGCCTCCTACCTGTTCTGAATCGCCCGGGCGCAGGCACGACGACGGTTATGCCGCGTCGTGCACGTGCTCGCGTAACCCGATCGTCGCCTGCGTGACCTTGCCTGCGGCGCGTTCCAGCACGACGCGCCGGTTGCTCGTCTCCTGGTCGCGCTGCGCCTCCCGATGCCACAGGTGAAAAACCTCGGTGGCAAAGGCACCGTCCTTGCGCATGACGCCGGCGTGGAACAGGCGTACGACGAGGTCGGAATCCTCGTGGCCCCAGCCCGTGAAACTCTCGTCGAAACCATTGACCTTATCGAGGTCGCTGCGCCACACGGCCAGGTTGCAACTCTTGATGCGCCTCCAGGAAAACTTGCGCGACGTGCGTGCCGCGTCGGGCCAGCGCAACCCCAGCGGCTGCAGGGTCTTGTTCAGGTCCCCGCGAAGGCGCCAGCGCAGGCGCGTCAGAGGGGACGTGGCGGCGATGTCGATGCCATCGTCCAGCACGCGGCGCGTCAACGCTTCGGACATCAGGATGCGGCTGCCGGACACGAGGCAGCCGGGCTGGGACAGTGCGCGGTGGCGGGCGATGAAATCGCGCTGCGGGATGCAGTCGCCGTCCAGGAACACGATGTACTCGCCGGTGGCGGCCAGGGTGCCACGGTTGCGTGCCATGGCGGCGCGAAAACCCTGGTCGGGTTGCCAGACGTGGTGTACAGGCATCGGCGCGGCCGCCGCGAGCCGTTCTATGCAGGCACGTGTGTTGGCAGTCGAACCGTCATCAGCGATAATGATTTCGAAATTCTTGTCGTTTTGCATAAAACATGCCCGCACCACTGCTTCCAGCGCGTCCGGCCGGTTATAGGTGGTGATCACGACCGAGATTCTGTGTGCGTGAGCGTAACGCATAAGGTCCAGTGTACACTCCTGTCTTTAAGGGCAAGAGTATCCCACAAGAATATCAATGAACAGTAATCAGATGAATCCGAGGGAGCCGATGCGGGTCTGGGTCGGCTCCCTGGCCTTTTTGTTTCCCTTTTTGAGCCTCGTCACCTCGTTCGGCGTGAGCCTTACGAGTTTCCTGTTCATGGCCTGCGCTCTGGTATTGTTCAAGCCGGGCCGCGACGCCCTGGTGCGCCATTGGCCGCAGGTGCGCTGGGTCGTGCTGGCCTTTCTGGCACATGTCCTGTTCATCCTGGCGTGCATGGTGTTGCGGGGTGAAAAGTTTAGCGTGCTGGACAAGCCGTTGCGCATGCTCCTGGCCGTGAGTGCGCTGGCCGTGGTAGTGGCCGTGCGCGCGCCGCGCCGGTCGCTGTGGTGGGGCGCGAGTGCCGGTGCCGTGGCGGCGCTGCCGTTCGTTGCGTGGCAGCGCTTCGTCCTGCACATCGAGCGGCCGGGCGTATGGATCAATCCGATCACGTTCGGTGACCTCGCCATGGTGCTGGCGCTGCTGGCCCTGGCCGGCGCGATCGACATGCGGAAGCGTCCGCGCGATGCGTTATTGGCCGGCATCGGCGCGCTGGCAGGGCTCGCGGCCTCCGTGCTGACGGGAACCCGCGGCGGGTTGGCGGCATTGGCGCTGGCAGTGCTGGTGCTGGGGCGCCACCTGGCTCGCGTCGACGGCCGTCGGGTGCGCGTCCTGCTGGCGGCCGGCGTCGCCGTGCTGGCGGCGGCCTGGTTCACGCCGGCGCTAGGCGTACAAGGGCGTTTCCTTCAGGGTGTACAGGAAGCCCGCGCCTGGTACGAGGGCGGCCCCGTGTGGTCACATGTCGGCATTCGGCTCGAACTGTGGAAGGGCGCCGGGATGCTGATCCGCGAACACCCGCTGGTCGGCATGGATTTCGACGCAGACCGCGCGCGGCTGGCGGAGTACGGGAAGGAAGGCAGGTTCGACTCGAGGGTGCTCGAGCTGCCGCACATGCATAATGACGGGTTGCAGGTCCTGGTGACCGGCGGCGCGGTCGGCTTCGTCATCTGGGCCGCCACGCTGGTCGCACCCCTGTGCTTCTTCCTGCGCCGGTTGGGACGGGATGGCGAACACGCCATGCGCACGCCGCAGTTCGCGGTCGCGCTGGGCGGGGCACTGGTGGTGCTCGGCTATATCGGCTTCGGCCTGACGGAAGTGATTTTCTGGTCCATGAAGGGCAGCGTGTTCTACGCGCTCATGGTGTTTCTGCTCATGGGTTATTGCTTGAACGCGGAAGAAAAAATTGGATAACAGTGTCATCATCAAGCGCCTGTGGGCGATCCTGAAACCCTATCGCGGGCGCGCGTTCCTGTCGCTGCTCGCGATGGCGTTGACGGCCGCCACCCAGCCGTTGCTGGGCAAGGCCCTGGAACTGCTGATGGACAAGGGCTTCAACAACAAGGTGCCGTTCAGCCTGTGGTGGATCCCCGGTGTGCTCGTGTCGATTTTCGTCCTGCGCGGCATCGGCACGTTCGCCACCGCCTATTACAACAACTGGGTACTCTCCCGCGTGCTGAACGACTTGCGCGGCCAGGCCTTCGCGCGGTTGCTGCGCCTGCCGGTCGGGCGTTTCCATGAAGAATCGACCGGCAAGGTGATCAACACCGTCGTCGGCGACGTGCGCCAGGTCGTGGACATGATCCAGTCCGTGTTCATCTCGTTCGTGCGCGACGTGCTCGTCGTGATCGGCCTGCTCGGCTCGCTGCTGTGGCTGAACTGGATGCTGACCCTCGTGGCGATCGTCGTCGTGCCGCTGACGGCCGTGATCGTGCGCACGACGAGTCGCCGCCTGCGTCACCTGAACCGCGAGAACCAGCGCGTGACGGCCGAGATGACCCAGGTGGTCGAGGAAGCGGCGCGGGGCCACCAGGTGATCCGCGTGTTCTCGGGCGAGAACTACGAGAACCGCAGATTCTTCCTGCGCAGCGAGGCACTGCGCGGCTTTTCGCAACGCATGACGGTGGCGTTCGCGGCGACGACGCCCGTGACCCAGATCGCCACGTCGCTGGCGCTGTCCGTCGTCGTGGTGCTGGCGTTGCGGGCCGACATGACGGTCGGCCAATTCACCCGCTTCGTCACCTTGATGCTGATGCTGCTCACGCCGTTGAAGGCGTTGGCCGAAGTGAACGGTCCGATGCAACGCGGCATTGCCGCCGCCGAAACGGTCTTCGAATTGATCGACGCGCCCGCCGAGCACGACCCCGGCACGCGCACCATCGCGCGCGCGCAGGGCCACATGCGCTTCGAGCACGTGAAGTTCCGCTACCCCAACGCCCAGTCGCTGGCGCTGGACGACGTCTCGCTGGACGTGAAGCCGGGCCAGACCGTCGCGCTGGTCGGCATGTCCGGCGGCGGCAAGTCGACGTTCGTCAACCTCGTCACGCGTTTCTACGAGCCGGAATCCGGCCGTATCCTGCTGGACGGCATCCCGTACCAGGACATCAAGATGGCGTCRCTGCGCGCCCAGCTGGCCCTCGTGAGCCAGAACGTCGTGCTGTTCGACGACACGCTGCGCGCCAACATCGCCTACGGCGTCGAGCAGGTCGACGAGGCGCGCCTTCATGCCGCCATCCGTGCCGCGCACCTGGCCGACGTCGTCGAGCGCCTGCCGGAAGGCGTGGACACGATGATCGGCGAGAACGGCATGCGCCTGTCGGGCGGGCAGCGCCAGCGCGTGGCCATCGCACGCGCCATCTACAAGGATGCGCCGATCCTGATCCTGGACGAAGCCACGTCCGCCCTCGACAACGAATCCGAACGCGCCGTGCAGGCCGCCCTCGATACGTTGATGGCGGGCCGCACCACGTTCGTGATCGCGCACCGCCTGTCGACCATCGAAGGCGCCGACCTGATCGTCGTGATGGAGCATGGCCGCATCGTCGAGCAGGGCACGCACGACCAGTTGCTGGCGCAGGGCGGCATGTACGCCAACCTCTACCGCCTGCAGTTCTCGGCGCTGGTGGAAGAGACGTAAGCAGGAACGGCAATGAGTGACAAGGCGCGCACCCTGGTCATTTCGCCGAACTGGATCGGCGACGCCGTGATGGCCCAGCCGCTGCTGCGCCTGCTCAAACAGGCGCACCCGGAGCGTGCCATCGACGTGCTGGCGCCGCCGCAGGTGGTGCCCGTGTGGCGCCGCATCCAGGAAGCGGACGACATCCTGGTGACACCTTTCCGGCACCGCGCCCTGCAGCTGGGCGAACGCTGGCGCTACGCGCGCCTGCTGAAGGAGCGCGGCTACAGCGATGCCTACGTGTTGCCGAATACCCTGAAATACGCGCTGATCCCGTGGCTGGCGCGTATTCCGCGCCGCGTCGGCTACAAGGGCGAGATGCGCTACGGGATGGTCAATGTCATGCACCACGACGATTCTCCCCCGCGCTCGATGGTGCCGTTCTACGCGGCCCTCGCATGCGAGCCGCAGCTGCCGCTGCCGGGCAAGCTGACGCGTCCCTGCCTCGTCGTCGGCGGAGAGGAGACGGAACAGGTGGGGAAGCGCCTCGGCGTCGACCCGACGCGTCCGCTCGTCGCCTTCGCACCGGGCGCCGAGTTCGGCATCGCCAAGCGCTGGCCGCCCGCGCACTATGGCACCCTGGCGGCGCGGGTGGTCGACGCCGTGCCGGGTGTGCAGGTCGTGCTGCTGGGCTCCCCGAACGACCGCGAGACGTGCGAACAGGTACAGCAGCACGCCGGCGGGGCCGGGGCCGCGGTGCTGAACCTGGCCGGGCAGACGTCGCTCGACGACGCCATCGCCCTGCTGGCGCGGGTCAGAGCGGTCGTCTCCAACGACTCCGGCCTGCTGCACATCGCGTCGGCGCTGAACCGCCCCGTGGTGGCCCTGTATGGCTCGACGGATCCGGACTATGCGCCGCCGCTGTCCGAGGTGGCGCGCACGGTGTCGCTGCGCCTCGAATGCTCGCCATGCCGCAAACGCGAATGCCCGCTGGGGCACCACGATTGCATGAACAAGATGAGCGTGGAACGCGTGTGGAGCGAGCTGGCGCCGATCCTCATGCCGGCACGCGACAACGCCGCCAGGGCGTGACGCCCGTGGCACGCCGGCACTGCGACAACCGTAGGGTGGGCACGGGGTGCCCACCCTACCGCAATGCTGAACAGACCTCGTTGGCCAGGTCGCTGACCAGCTCGTGCCGCTTGCGCGCCTCCGACCGCTTCTTCGACGGAATGTTCTCCATATTCGGCGCCGCCACTGGTGCGCAGTCCAGCTCCCAGTCGCCGTCGGGCCGCACCGTGGCGCCCATTTCTTCCCACAGCTGGTCGTAGTCGGCCAGTACGCGGCCGTTGCGGATYGCCTTGTAGATCACGCGGTTGCGGTTCGAGACCATCAGCATCCGTTCGCAGCCATATGCATGGCCCAGCTGGCGGACGAGGGTCGCCATCAACTGCTTCGGCCGGATGCCGTGCAGTTCGCGCGTGGCCGCGCGGATCGCCTCGCGCGCATCCTTGGTCTTGCCGCCCTGGATGCAGCCGATGCTGACGGCCGGCCTGCCATTGCGCGGCGCTATCGTGAACGCGACCGTGTACAACGCCTTGTCGTCCTGGGTCAGCTGCAGTACCAGTTCTCCCTCGCGGTCGAACATGGTCACGGTGCGCAACTGGATCTGGTAGCGCAGGCCGCTCCTGCCCTCCGCTTCGGCCAGCACGACGGGCCCCAGGCAGGCGCGTGCCAGCGTCTGGCCCAGGCCGCGCCGGAACATGAACTCGTAGTGCGCGCGGATCGCATCCAGGCGTGCCTCGGCATCCAGTGCGTGGCTGATGTACGGCCGGTAGACCTTGTACAGGAAACGCGGGCAGTTGCGCACGTATTCCGAGAACGCCGGATGCGCATTGAGGAGTTGCAGCCAGCGCGGCGTCTGGCGTGGGTGCAGCAGGGCGCGCAGGCGGATCTTGGCGAGTTCGCGCACGGATTTGAAGCCCGCCAGGTGCGGCGGCACGGCCGAGCGCAGCGTGACGGACGGTGCGGCCGATGCGATCAGGCGTTCGGCCCAGCCCGGTTCTTCACGGTAGAGTTTCACGCCCGCCCTCCGGTCATGGCAAAAAAAGCAAGCATACGGTAGCCTGCATACATACCGGGTAACGCGGGTAGCGGCCGGAGAGGGAAGTTGGACATGTCAGTCACACTCGAGTGCGTAAAGTAACGCTAAGTAACGTAGTGTAACTAAAGAAATTCCTAACGTAAATACTTTGCTATCACATTTGATGATAAGACAAGACAGCCAGACAAGACAGCCGCCCGAACCGGGCGACTGTCATCGTTGACGCCGTACAACAGGTCAGGTGCGGACGCTCAGCTGGCGCGGGCTGTCCACGCCGCCGGCCTGCTCCTGCGGCATCTCGCGCTCGCGCAGGTAGCGCGCCAGGGCATCGTCGAACGAAGGCAACAGCAGCCCCCGTTCGCTGCTCATGGCGCTGTTGCGCGGACGCGGTGCGCGCAGGCCCAGCTCGGCGGCCGTGCGCGCTTCCAGCAGGACATCGTCGACGCCGGCTGCGGCGGCCGCGCGGCGCGCCAGGTCGGCCCAGCTGAGCGCGGCGCCATTGGTCAAGTGCCAGAGGCCGCATTCACGGTCGATCAGCAGGTCGAGGCAGACGTTGACGAGGTCCGGGACGTAGGTCGGCGACACGACCTGGTCCGAAGCCGCCGCGAACGGTCGGCCGGCGTCCAGCGCGGCCAGCGCCTGCGTCACGAAGTTGTGTTCGTCCCAGGGACCGAAGAAGGCGCTGGTGCGGATGACGAGGGCCTGCGGGTCGGCATCGAGCACGCGCCGCTCCGCGTCCGCCTTGCTGCGGCCGTACACGCCCAGCGGGGCCGCCTTGTCGGACTCGATGTACGGGCGATCCTGCGTGCCGTCGAACACGAGGTCGCTGGAGAACGTCATGAAGCGCAGCGCATGGCGGATCGCGGCGAGGGCCAGCACGGTCGGGCCATGGGCGTTCTCGCGCATGCAGCGCTGGATGTCGCCCTCGGCGTCGTCGACGCGCACATAGCCGCCCGCGTTGATGATGGCCCATGGCTTGAAGCGCACGATTGCCGTCTCGACCGAGGCCGGATCGGCGATGTCCATCTCCTGCCGCGTGAGCACGTGGTACGCAAGGTTGCGGCGTTCGCAGATGCGGGCGAAGGCGTGGCCCAGCGTGCCCGTCGCGCCCGTGATCAGGATCGGCTGCGGGAACGTGGAGCGGAAGGCGCCGCGCTCGGCGATGTCGGCCACGGCCGTGCGGGTCGCCACCGGCTTGGCCAGGAACCGGCCCGGACGGCGCCACCAGCCCTGGCCCTGCAGCACCGGATGCGACAGCGGACGGCCGCTCGCCAGTTCGCGCATCAGGGTGGCGACGGCGGTCGCACGCGGCTGCGGGCCGCGCACGTCGAACGGACCCGGCTCGTAATAGCCCTTGCATGCCGTGACGAGGCAGTTCCAGTCGAACGAGCCGAGCAGGGCCCACACGGTGACGGCGCGGATGTCGGCGCCGCCCTGCTGGACCTTCCTGGCGGCATTCCAGATTTCCACGAGCCAGCGCAGCTGGTCTTCGCGGTTGGCGTCGATGTGCGCCTCGGTGACGGCGACGGGCAGGCCGTAGCGGTCCCACGTTTCCTGCAGCAGGGGGCCGATGCCGGGCGTGGGGGTGGCCAGCACGCGCGGGCATTCGATGTCGGCGTGCGGGACGCCGCGGTAGTTGGTGCGATGGCTTTCCGGATAGCGCTCGACGCGGTGGTCGAGCCAGCGTTCGCTCGTGATGTAGTAGTTGACGCCGATGATGTCCGGCGGGCAGGCATTGTCCTTGAACCACAGGAGTTCGTCGGCGCCGGCGCCGTTCTCGAGAAGGTAATCCCACAGCGCATGGTCGGGATCGATCTTCCCGCACAGCATGTCCCACGCCAGCCAGCGGCGTTCGTTGAAAAAGTTCGCGATCTGCGCCATCTCGGGCGTGCCGTACGTGCGCGACAGGTCGTCCGTCTGCACGAGCTTCGCGTTCGGATTCACGGCGCGGATCGCGCGCATCGACAACACGACGGCGCGGCACTGGTTGACGAGGGTGCGGATGAAGCCTTCCTCGCTCGTATCGTGCGGGTACCACACGCCGTTCAGCCCGGAGAAGCGGGCCGTCGTGCACGGTTCATTGACGGGGGTCCAGTATTCGACCCATGGATAGCGGCGCGCGACGGCGCCTGCATATTCGGCCAGCTTGTCGGCGAAATCCGGCGCGACGAGGCTCGTGTGGCGCGGACCGCTGCCGTGGTGGACGAGGCCGACGATGGGCGTCACGCCCAGTTGCTGCAACACGGGCAGGCGTTCGTCCGACCATGACCAGTCGGCCGAGTCGAGGCCATCGGGTGCCGTGCGTTCCCACAGGACGGGGTAGCGGATGGCGCGGATGCCGAGCGATGCGAACCGCTCCAGGTCCTGAAGCCGTTCGGCATGGCCGTTGCGTTCCATCTGGGAGAAGTATTGATCGCGTACGCGATTGACGGTGCATTCGAGGCCGCCCCACAGTTGGAGCGAAGAGCTTGCTGGCTGGATATGGTTGTTGAGATTCATGTGCATTGTCCTGCTGTTGATCCAAGACCTAAGCCTAGACGGCAGGCCCGGCTTCTTGTGTGGGCTGGCGAACATATAGGCTCGATTTAGGACAAGTCCTACGTCCTGTCGGTCTTTGCTATCGTGTCCCGCCGCGTGCGTCTTGACAGGCCGGGCGGGCACCCACACGATGGGGACGAAGGAGATGCGACCTGGCTTCCAACTTGGTGCTCGAATGTGTCGATACGTGCACCGACCGTGCACATCTCTGACGAGATCCGGAACTTGTTCAGCGGGCTTTGGTCCAACGCCCTACTCAACGGAATCCACGATCGTGCTCCTGTCCCACCGGCTTCGACTCGATCCGACACCTGCGCAGCGCGACTATTTCGCGCGCGCTGCCGGTACCGCCCGGCGCGTCTGGAACTGGGCGCTCGCCGAGTGGAACCGCCAGGTCGCTGCCGGCCAGAAACCAAATGCGATGGCACTGAAGAAGCAGTTCAATCGCATCAAGTATTCGGATCCGGACTGGCTGGACGACGACGGGCAGTCCTGGCTGCGAACCATCCACCGCGACGCCCACGCGCAACCCTTCGCGAACCTG
>NZ_JBFUDR010000121.1:0-17513 GCF_056404615.1 Massilia sp. P2_C2
GTGCAGGGCTTGCGCGATGTCGACGAATGCCTTTTCCATCAGCCACGGATTTTCATGCGCCGGCGCGATCGGGATCGCTTTGCCGGTGCGGAAGATGAAGCCCAGCAGCGGCGTTTTGAAAATGCGGTGGTCCATCACGAAGCGGATCGGACGCGGGCTGGCGGCCATGATGACGATCGCGTCGACATAGCTCACGTGATTGCAGACGAGGACGGCGGCGCCCTCTTCCGGAATGCGCTCGACGTCCACGGTCGATACGCGGTGGATCGTGTGGATCAGCAGCCAGGCCAGGAAGCGCATCAGGAATTCCGGCACCAGCGAAAAGATGTAGATGGCGACGACGGCGTTCAGCAGCGCGGTCGTCAGGAACATCTCGGGGATCGTGAAGCCGCGCTTGATCAGGAAGATGGCCACGCCGGCCGACGCCACCATGAACAGCGCATTCAGGATGTTCATGCCGGCGATGGTGCGCGACACATGCTGCGGGTCGCAGCGCGTCTGGATCAGCGCGAACAGCGGCACGATGAAAAAGCCGCCGAACACGCCCAGCAGCAGGATGTCGGCCAGGATGCGGAGCGTGCCCGGCTGCGCCAGCACGCCGGCGAAATCGACCGGGGTCGTATTCGTGTAGCCGAGGCTGGCGAAATACAGGTCGATGCCGAACAGCGACAGGCCGATGGCGCCGAACGGCACGAGGCCGATCTCGACCTTGCGGCCCGACAGTTTTTCGCACAGCAGCGAGCCGGCGCCGATGCCCAGCGAAAAGATCGTCAGCAGCAGCACGAAGACGCTGTGGTCGCCGTGCAGGTAATCCTTGGCATACAGCGGGAATTGCGACAGCACGAGGGCGCCGTAGAACCAGAACCAGGAATTGCCCAGCATCGACAGGAACACGGTGCGGTTCTTTTTCGAGAACGCCAGGTTACGGACGGATTCGGCGACGAAGTTGGCGCTGATCTTCAAATACGGCGCGGGGGCCGGCGAGGCCGGGATGCGCCAACTCGTGACAAGGCCAAGCACGGCCACGGCCAGCGTCCCGAACGCGACCAGCTGCACGCCGGCGGCGCCGTGGCCGGCCAGGATCGCGCCCATCACCTCGCCCAGCAGGATGCCGACGAACGTGCCCATTTCGATGACGCCGTTGCCGCCCACGAGTTCTTCCGGTTTCAGGTGCTGCGGCAGGTAGGCGTATTTCATCGGGCCGAACAGCGTGGAATGGACGCCCATGCCGGCGATGGCGGCGACGAGCAGCCACAGTGTATGCGTCAGCCAGCCGAGGGCGGCGACGCCCATGATCGCGATCTCCAGCACCTTGACGATGCGCGCCAGCCGGCCCTTCTCGACCTTGTCCGCGATCTGGCCCGCCGTGGCCGAGAACACGACGTACGGCAGGATGAACAGGCCGGGAATCAGGTTGTTCAGCAGCGCGGGCGAGACCGTTGTCCACGCCCTCGCGTCATAGGTCAGCACGACCAGCAGCGCCGTCTTGAACACGTTGTCGTTGAAGGCGCCCAGGAACTGGGTCCAGAAGAACGGGCCGAAGCGGCGCTCGGTCAGCAGGGAAAACTGGCTGCGGTGGGTCGGGTGGCTCATGCTCGTCGAAGCGGGAATTGAACGAAGCGACAATCTACATCACAACCGGCACGTTGAACACAGGATGTTGCTGGGTGTGAATCAAAGGTCGTGGATTTCGCTACCCGCGCGGGCGGAAACCGCAACCCGGGACGTACCGGGTGCGGCCGGCGTCACCCGCGCCGGGTCACGCGCTCCGCGTCCACGCCCGATACAGCGGCCCGATCCCGAGCACGACGGCGACCATGCGCGCCACGTGGAACGCCGTCACGACGGGCACGCCCAAGTGCAGCACGCGCGCCATCAGCGCCATCTCCGCGATGCCGCCCGGCGACGTGGCCAGCACCATCGTCCCCGGATGCAGGCCCGTGATGCCCGCCACGCAGAACGCGAACAGGCCGGCCAGCAACAGGGTGACGAGCGTGCACGCGGCCACGCTGGCCAGGTAGCGCGGCGCCGTGTGCACGAATTGCGGGGTGAAACGCGTGCCGAGCGAGACGCCGATGAACAGCTGGCCCGTGCGGATCATCCATTCCGGCAGGCGCGAGAGCTGCACGCCGGCCGCCGTCAGCATCAGGGCGACGACCAGCGGACCGATCACCCAGGCGTTCGGCACCCGCAGGCGCTTCAGCATCAGGGCGGCGCAGGACGTCACGCCGATCAGCACGACGAGGCCGGCGGTGTCGACCCGGCCCGCGAGCGGCACGAAGGCGTCGAGGCCGGCGCCCCAGCCGTGCGCGGCGAACCAGCGCACTACGAACGGGATGCTGCCCACGACCATCATGATGCGCAGGCTGTGCGCGGCAGCCACCCTGTCGACGGCGGCGCCGTGGCGCTCGGCCTGCACGGCCATCTCGGACGCGCCGCCGACGGCCATCGCGAAGAAGGCCGTCGTCCCGTCACAGCCGGACAGCCGGCGCAGCAGCGCGCCGGCGGCCATGCCGAGGCAGACGGCGAAGGCGACGGCGAGCGCGATCCAGCCGAGGTTGCGCGCCAGCGCCGCCAGCACGGGTGCGCTGAAGTACAGGCCCAGCGCGGTGCCGATGGCCCACTGCCCCGCCTCGCGCGCCTGCACGGGGGCCCCCAGCCGCGCGCCCAGCATGCAGGCGATGGCCGTCGAGAACAGCGGACCGATCATCCACGGCAGCGGCGTATCGAGGGCGATGCACAGCTGCGCGGCCAGGAATGCCAGCGCGAGCGCCGGCAGGAAGGCTTTTATCAAAACACCCAGAGCTTCTCGGCGGGCATCTCGAGCCAGTACTGGCCCGGGTCGATGCGGTACTTGGAGTACGCGCGCACGTTCGCGTCGCCTTGCTTGAACAGGCATTCCCAGCGGTCGCCCAGGTACATGCACGTGGACAGCGGCAACTGGATGCCGTTGTCGACGGGCGTGCGGCCGATGCGCACTTCTTCCACGCGGATCAGCGCGGTGCCGTCCGCGTCGGGGATGGTGCCGCGGGCCGTCGCGTTCAGCGCCATGCCCTCCACCTGCACGCGCGCCGCGCCGCCGTTGCGGGCCACCACGCGCGCCGGCAGGCGGTTGTTACTGCCCATGAATTCCGCAGTGAACAGCGTGTCCGGCGTTTCGTACATCGATTGCGGCGTGCCCTGCTGCTCGATCTTGCCGTTGTTGAGCAGGAGGATGCGGTCGGAGATCGCCATCGCCTCGGCCTGGTCGTGCGTGACCATCAGCGCGGAGAGGCCCAGGCGCACGATCAGCTCGCGCAGGAAGGCGCGGGCTTCCTCGCGCAGCTTGGCGTCCAGGTTCGACAGCGGTTCGTCGAGCAGGATCACGGGCGGGTTGTAGACCAGCGCGCGGGCGATCGCCACGCGCTGCTGCTGGCCGCCCGAGAGCTGGTGCGGGAAGCGTTCGCCCAGGTGGCCGAGGCCCAGTTGCGCGAGCACCTCGCGCACCTTCGGCTCGATGTCGCGCGCGGCCATCTTGCGCAGCTTGAGGCCGTAGGCGACATTGTCGAACACGGTCTTGTGCGGCCACAGCGCATACGACTGGAACACGAGGCCCAGGTTGCGCGCCTCGGCCGGCAGTTCGAGCTTCTTGCTGCCGTCGAAGACGCGGCGTTCGCCGATGTCGATCGTGCCCGACTTCGGGCTCTCCAGGCCCGCGACGGCGCGCAGCAGCGTGGTCTTGCCGCTGCCCGAGGGGCCCAGCAGCGCCACGACTTCGCCGCGCTGCAGATGCATCGACACGCCTTTCAGGATCGGGTTGGCGGTGGCGCCATGGCCGTAGTCGAGGTGCAGGTCGTTGACGGTCAAAACGTTCATGATGTTGTCTCGCATGATTTAGTTGTGCAACTTGACGCCGAAGCGGAGGGCGATGCCCAAACCGATGGCCACGAGCGTGATGTTGATGAACGAGAGCGCGGCCACGAGGTCCGTCGAGCCGCCGGCCCACAGCGACACGAGCATCGCGCCGATCACCTCGGTGCCGGGCGACAGCAGGTACACGCCCGTCGAGTACTCGCGTTCGAAGATCAGGAACACCATCAGCCAGGCGCCCAGCATGCCGAACTTGATCAGCGGGAGCGTCACGTCGCGGGTGACCCGGCCGCGGCTCGCGCCCACGGCACGTGCCGCCTCTTCCAGTTCCGGGCCCACCTGCAGCAGCGACGTCGAGACGAGGCGCATGCCATATGCGAGCCACACGACGGAATATGCGAGCCACAGTGCGAAGATCGTCGAGCGCAGCTGGCGCAGTTGCGGGATGAAGTGCTCGGACAGCCAGGCGGCCACCGGGTTGTTCAGGCCCTGCAGGAGGCCGTCCAGCCAGCTCGGCACGAACAGGAACACCCACAGGAACGACAGGCCGGCCAGCAGGCCCGGCACGGCGCGCGGCACGAGCACGCTGTAGTCCAGCAGGCGCGTGACGCCGTCGGCCTTGCGGTGCATCGCCAGGGCGATCGCCGTGTAGCAGGCGACGGCCAGCGCGCCGCCGATCACGCCGATCAGCACGGTGTTGAGGATGCCGCGCACGAGCGACGGCTGTTCGAAGATGTCGCGGAAGTGCTGCAGGGTGAGCACGTCGGCGAGCTTCACGCCTTCGCCCCAGTACTGCACGAACGAACGCAGCACGATGCCTGAGATCGGGAGCACGATGGTGACGAGGATCCAGGCGCCCAGCAGGCCCAAGGCCATCCACTTCCACTTGCCCAGCGCGAGCGGCTTCTGGCGCGCGCCCTTGCCCTTGATCGACACGTATTTGTTGGCCGACTTCAGGAGCCAGCGCTGCAGCATCACGAGCGGCATCGTCACGGCCACGAGGCAGACGGCGACGGCGGCCATCAGGTGGTACGACGGCGTGCCCAGTTTATTGGTCAGCTTGTACAGGTAGGTGGCCAGCACGAGATGGCCTTCCGGATCGCCCAGCACGAGCACGAGGCCGAACACTTCGAAGCCGAGGAAGAACACGAGCACGCCGGCATACGCGAGGGCCGGCATGATCATCGGCAGCGACACGTTGAACATCACCTGCCACGGCGAGGCGCCCGAGACGCGCGCCGCTTCCTCCACGTCGGAGCCGAGGCTCTTCAGCGCGGACGAGGCGTACAGGTACACGTGCGGCACGTGCGTGAGGCCGGCGATGACGACGATGCTCGTGAACGAATACACGTTCCACGGGATGAAGCCCAGCAGGTCGTGCGCCCACGTCGAGTAGAAGCCCACGGGGCCCATCGAGACGACGTAGCCGAAGCCCATCACCATCGGCGACACGAAGATCGGCACGAGCAGCAGCGGCGCGATCCAGCCGCGGCCCGGCAGGTCGGTGCGCACCATCAGGAACGCGAGCATGCCGCCCAGCGGCACGGCGATGGCGGCCAGGCCGGCGGCCAGCAGCAGGCCGTTCTTGAACGCGAGCCAGAAGTCCGCATCGTCGAAGATGAAGCGGAACGCGTCCAGGCCGAGCGCCTTGTCCGGCATGAAGAACGGCGCCGTCAGGAAGCTCTGGTAAAAGACGAGGAACAGCGGCACGAAGATGGCCACGCAGGTGAGCAGGACGACGATGGCACGCGTCCAGTTCACACGCGGCGTGCGCACGGCGGGCAGGCCGCCGGCGCCGTTTTCGCCCTTGGTTTCCAGCGGCATGGTTGAAGTAGACATGGGAGTATCCGATCGGAGGCCGTGACAGGCTTACTTCTTGCCGGCGGTGGCTTTCCACTCTTTCAGGAAGGCCATGCGGATGGCCGGATCCAGGTATTCCGCGACGGCCGGGCTGACGGGCAGCGGCTTGACGTTCTTTTCGCCGACCATCTTGATCAGGTCACTCGACGTCGTCTCGCCCGTGACGTCGGCGCGGATCGCATACAGCTTGGCGCCATTGGCGACGACGGTCTGGCCGCGCTGCGACAGCAGGTAGTCCGTCCACAGCTTGGCCGCGTTCGGGTGCTTGGCCTGCTTGTTGATGAAGTGGACGCGCGAGATGATCAGGGTGTAATCCTTCGGCAGCACGACGCCCAGCGACGGATCGGTCTTGGCACGCACCAGGGCGTAGGAACCGAGCACGTTGTAGCCGATCAGGTTCTCGCCCGACGAGATACGTTCCAGCATGGTGCCGGTCGACGACTGCACGCGCACCTTGGCCGCGCCGAATGCCTGTTCCAGCTGCTTGTACTGCGGGAAGTCTTTTTCGTCCTGGGTCATGAACATGAAGCCGACGCCGGATTTCTCGATGTCGTACGTGGTGACCTTGTCCTGGAACTTGGGCTGCTGGATGATGCGCACGAAGTCGGCGTGGGTCTGCGGGACTTCTTCCGGTTTCAGCAGGCGCTTGTTGTAGACGAAGGCGGCCGGCTCGAACGTGGTGCCGTAGGCCATGTCCTTGTACACGGCCCAGGCGGGGAGCTTTTGCGCCTCGACCGATTTATAGGTCAGCGCATGGCCGCCCGCGACGAGCTTCATCTGCAGGTCCATCGCCGAGGACCACATCACGTCGGCCGTGTCGCCGCCGGCGGCGTTCTCGGAGATGAAGCGGTTGTACACCTCGGTCGAGTTCATGTCGTTGTACTCGACGCTGATGTTGGGGTACAGCGCGTTGAAATCCTTGATCAGCGGCGCGGCGGCCTTGCTGTCGGTGGCGCCGTAGATCACCAGCTTGCCTTCCTTCTTCGCGGCGTCGACCATCTGCTGGTAGTTGGCGGGATAGCCCGTCGGCACCTGTGCCAGCACGGGTGCGGTCAGTGCGAAGGCGGCGGCGGTGGCAATCAGGGTAGTCTTGATGTTCATGTTTATGTCTCCTAGGGTGTTGTCAGTGCTCGCGAACCAGATTGAATTCCCTGGCCTGTCTGTTGTAATCGTTGATGGCCTGCCCGACCCAGCGCGTCAGCGCATCGCCCGTGAGCGAGAACGGGTACAGGCCGGAGGCGGCGCGCAAATGCGCGAATTCGGGTGTCTGTTGCACGCGGGCGAAGGCGTCGACCCAGCGGCGGTAGTCGGCATCGGATACGCCGGGGCCCATCCACAGGCCGCGGATCACGGGCCAGACGACGTCGTAGCCCTGCTCGCGCGCCGTGGGCACCGCGGCGAGCACCCCGGGCAGGCGGTGTTCGGCCAGCACGGCCAGCACGCGCACCTTGCCGTGGTCGGCGTACAGCGCCGCTTCCGACGCGTCGCCCGAGATCACCTGCACGTAGCTGGCGTTCATCGCCGTGAACGTCTCGCCGCCGCCTTCCAGCGCGACGAAGCGCAGGCGGCGCGGTTCGATGCCGGCGCGACGCGCCAGCAGCGCCACCTTCATCCAGTCCTGGCTGCCGATCGTGCCGGACACGCCCACCAGCACCTGTTGCGGATCGCGCCGGATGGCGTCGAGCAGTTCGCCGAGGGTGCGCCAGGGCGAATCGGCGCGCACGGCGATCATGCCGTAGTCGACGCCGAGCGCCGCGACCCAGCGCACGTCGGCCGCATTGGCCTTGCCGAACTTGCCCTCGGCGAGGTTCAGCAGCGAGCCGCCGGAGAACGCTACGAGAGTGTCGGGTTCGGCGCGCCGCTGCGACACGAGCGTGTGCCACGCGACGGCGCCGATCCCGCCCGGCAGGTAGGCCAGTTTCAACCGGCTGTCCGGCAAGGCCTTCTGGGCCAGCTTGCAGGTCAGGTCCATGGCGCCGCCGGGTTTCGACGGCACCACGCATTCGGCCCCGGCGTTGGCCGCGGCCGCGTTGGTCAGTCCACCTGCGAAAACAGTCGCGGCGAACAGGGTCTGGATGGCGCGCTTCATGATCTGCGGCCGCGGGTCGGTCAGAACCGGTGCTGGATGCCGGCGGTGACGCCGGTCTGCGTCGACGCGAAGCCCGGGTCGTCGCGCGACAGGCCCACCAGCTGGCCGTGGTCGGCCTTGGCGTGCGCCGCCGACACGTACAGCCAGGTGCGCTTGGACAGCGAGTACATGGCGCGCGCCACGAGCATCGTCGGATCGGCGTCCTTGTCCGTCGGCAGGTTCTTCGTGTTGACATGGTAGACGGCGCCGGTCAGCGTCCACGGATAGACCTCGTAGGTCACGCCGCCCCAGTAGGTGTCGCCGCGCACGTCCGCCGTGGCGGCCTTGCCGGCCACCAGCTTGTAGCCGCGCATGCCGGCCTGGTAGCGCATCGGTCCGGCCTTGTATTCGGCGCCGAGGTGGAAGGCCGTCGTCTTGTCGCGGTTGCCGGTGGCGGCGACCGTGTTGCCGTTGACCTGCTCGTAAGCGGCCATCAGGCCGATGCCGTTTGCGATCCACGAACCGCCGACGGCATACTTGCGGCCATCCGCGTTGTTGCCCGCCTGTTCGCCCAGGCCGACGGTGGCGCCGTAGGTGAAGCCGCCGGTTTTGCCGGTGTACTTGATCAGGTTGTCGAACGCGGTCGTCATGCCGTATTTCGACGGGCCGGTGGCGTTGCCGCTCGTCGCCCACGAATAGTTCGGGGCGAAGCCCATCGGATCGAACTTGATGACAAGATCATAAGTCGTCGTGAACGAGCGGCCGAGCACGACCTGGCCGAAGGCGCCTTCGAGGCCGACGTTGGCCTGGCGCTTGAACAGGTTGCCGTCCTGGGCCCCGGTGTCCATCAGGATGCCGCCTTCGAGGTTGAAGATGGCTTTCAGGCCGTTGCCCAGGTCTTCGCTGCCGCGGAAGCCCCAGCGCGACGTGTTCTTGCCGCCCGAGATCACGCGCACCTGGCTGCCGTCGTTGGCGGCGGCGTGGTTCACGTATTCGACGCCGGCGTCGACGATGCCGTAGAACTGGACATTGGTCTGTGCGGATGCGTTCGAGGCGTTCAGGGAAAGCGCTGCCAGGACGGCGAGCGCGAGGGCCGATTTCTTCATGGTGTCTCCGTTGTTGTCATCAATGCGGTCAAGTGCCGCTTCGTGAAACCAAGGATAGGTCCGCTTACCTTTCAATCAGCTTTCACTCAAGCTTTCACCACACCTATTGTGGAAACCACGTAGCGCCGGCCACGCAACGCTTTCYGCCGCGCCGGCTTTGCGCGTACACTGGCGCGATGCGAATCCTGTTAGTCGAAGACCATGTCGAGCTGTCGCACTGGGTGTCGAAAGCCCTGCGCGACGCGAATCTCACCGTCGAATGCGCGGCCACGGGCGCCGACGCCGACGCCCTGCTGCACACCCAGGACTATGCGCTCGTGATCCTCGATCTCACGCTGCCGCGCATGGACGGCCTGGAGGTGCTGCGCCGCCTGCGCGCCCGCGGCGGCACGCGCGGCCGCACGCCCGTGCTGATCCTGACCGCGCGCGGCGGCCTGGAAGAACGCGTACAGGGCCTGAACCTGGGCGCCGACGATTACCTCGCCAAGCCGTTCGAGCTGGCGGAACTGGAAGCGCGGGTGAAGGCATTGTTGCGGCGCAGCGTAGGCAACGAGGCCCTCGTGCACCGCTGCGGCCAGCTCAGTTTCGACACCGTCGCACGCATGTTCACCTATTGCGGCGAGCCGCTGGCGCTGACGCCGCGCGAGCACGCCGTGCTGGAGGCGCTGATCTCGCGCCCGGGCCGGGCCGTGCCGAAGGAAAAGCTGTTCGACGAAGTGTTCGCGCTGGACGACGAGGCCAACCTCGACGCCATCGAGCTGTACATCCACCGCGTGCGCAAGAAGCTCGACAAGCGCCCGGACGGCGGCGCCGCCATCGCCACCCTGCGCGGCATCGGCTACCTGCTGCAGGAACGGCCGCCCGCCGCGTCCTGATCGTCGCGATGCCCCCGTTCTCCGCCGCATCCCCGCTGCTGGCCCGCCTGTGGCCGCGCCGGCGCGTTGCCGGAGACGATACCCCCGTCCCGCTGGGCAGCCTGCGCGGACAGCTGCTGCGCTGGCTGATCATCCCCCTCGTGATCCTCGTGGCGGTCAACGCCGTGTCGCTGTACCGCGACGCGCTCGACGCCGCCGACATTGCTTACGACCGCTCGCTGCTCGCGTCCACGCGCGCGCTGGCGGAGCGCGTGTCGGTCCGCGACGGCAAGGTCGTGGCGGACGTGCCCTACGTGGCGCTGGACAGCTTCGAGACGGACACGCTGGGCCGCATCTTCTACCGCGTGGGCGGGCTGCATGGCGAGACGGTGTCCGGCTACGACGACCTGCCGCCGGTGCCGAAGGACACGCCGCGCTCGGAACTGTATCCGGCTCTGGTGCGCTTCTACCACGCCGACTACAACGGCGAGCCGGTGCGCATCGCCGCCCTGCTGCAACCCGTGTACGACGATTCCATGCGCGGCATCGCGCTGATCCAGGTGGGCGAGACGCTGGACGCGCGCCGAGCGCTGTCGCGCCGCATCCTGGTCAACACCTTGTGGCGCCAGGCGCTGCTCGTGCTCGCGGTGGCCACGCTCGTGTGGTTCGCCGTGCGCCTCGTGCTGCAGCCGCTGATGCGCCTGAAACAGGTCGTGGAGACGCGCGCGATCTCCGACCTGTCCGACCTCGACGAGACCCTCGTCCACCGCGAGGTGCGCCCGCTGGTGGCGGCGATGAACGGCACGATGGCGCGGATGCAGAACCTGATCGCCAGCCAGCGCCGCTTCATCGCCGACGCCTCGCACCAGCTGCGCACGCCGCTGACGGTGCTGAAGACGCAGGCCGAGCTGGCCCTGCGCGAAAACGACCCGGCCGCGATGCAGGCCATCGTGCGCTCGATCGCGGCGACGACGGATTCGACGGTGCACCTCGCGAACCGCCTCCTGACGCTCGCGCGCATCGAGCATGGCGGCGCGAACGCCGTACTGGCACCGGTGCCGGTGGCCGAGGTGGCGCGCCAGGTGGGGCTGGAACTCGCGCTGCCGGCCGTCCAGAAAGGCATCGACCTGGCGCTGGAAGCGGACGCGGACGACGCGACGACGATCGCCGGCCAGGCCCTGCTGCTGCACGAACTGGTGAGCAACCTCGTCGACAACGCGATCCGCTACACGCCGCCGGGCGGCACGGTGCTCGCGCGCGTGCGCCGGCGCGGCGAGGCCGTCGTGCTCGACGTGCAGGACAGCGGACCGGGGCTCGATCCGGCCGAATACGACAAGGTATTCATGCCCTTCTATCGCGCCGCGGCCGCGCTGGAGACCAACCCGGGCGGCACGGGGCTCGGTCTTGCCATCGTGCGCGACATCGCCACGGTGCATGGGGCGACGCTGGCGCTGAATCCGGCGGACGGGGGCCGTGGATTGAAGGTCACCGTCACGTTCGCGGCACGGTGACGCTGCGGGCATGCATGCAAACGTGGGCACGGGGTGCCCACCCTACGATGTCCGAATTGCCACGATATCCGAATTATCACGATATCCGCATTGCCGTAGGGTGGGCACCCTGTGCCCACGCGTAACGTTTGCGTTACACCAACGTCACCGATAGTCGTCCGGCGTCAGCCCGTACTTCTGCATCTTGTAATACAAGGTCTGCTTCGGCACGCCCAACACCGCGCTGACGTCGACGATGCTCCCCGCCGCCCGGCGCAGCTCCTGTTCGATGACGGCCCGCTCGAAGGCCCCCACCTGGTCGGCCAGCGGCACCGGCGCCGCGTTGCGCGCCGCCAGCAGGCCGTCCGCGCCGCTGGCCAGGCCCAGCACGAAGCGCTCGGCGATGTTGCGCAGCTCGCGCACGTTGCCGGGCCAGTCGTGCGCCATCAGCGATTGCATCAGCGGTCCCGGCACCGTGGGTGCGCCGCGCTTGTAGCGCGCCGCCGCGCCCAGCATGAAGTGCTCGAACAGCAGCGGGATGTCCTCGCGCCGCTCGCGCAGGGGCGGCAGGTTCAGCACGATCAAATTCAGCCGGTAGTACAAATCGCTGCGGAATTTCCCCTGGTCCGACCATTCCTTCAGGTCGACCTTGGCGGCAGCGATCACGCGCACGTCCACCGGTACCAGGTTGTTCGACCCGAGCCGCTCGACGTAGCGCTCCTGCAGCACGCGCAGCATCTTGACCTGCAGCGACATCGGCATGCTTTCGATCTCGTCGAGGAACAGCGAGCCCTTGTGGGCGTGTTCGATCTTGCCGATCTGCCGCTTGGCCGCGCCCGTGAACGCGCCCGCTTCGTGGCCGAATACCTCGCTTTCGAAGATGTTTTCCGGGATCGCGCCGCAATTCAGCGCGACGAAGTTGTGCGCGCGGCGGCTGCTGAACTGGTGCAGGCAGCGCGCGACGAGCTCCTTGCCGGTGCCGGTCTCGCCGTAGATCAGCACGTCGGCCGATTCGTCGGCCAGGTCCAGGATCAGGCGGCGCAGGTCGCGCATCGCGGCCGAATCGCCCAGCAGCATCGCTTCGATGCCCTCGCCGTTCGCGATGCGGTGCCGCAGCGCGGCCACTTCCAGCATCAGGCGCCGCGTTTCCAGCGCCCGCTGCACGGCCTCGACCAGCTGTTCCGACGAATACGGCTTGGCGATGAAATCGTAGGCGCCGTCGCGCATCGCGCCCACCGCCATCGAGATGTCGCCGTGGCCCGTCACCAGGATCACCGGCACCTGCGCGTCGATGGCCCTGACGGCGGCCATCAGTTCGATCCCGCTCATGCCGGGCAGGCGCACGTCGCTGACGACGACGACGGCGAAACCCGGCCCCACCTGCGCCAGCGCCGGCTCGGCCGCGTCGAACGCCTCGACCGTAAAACCGGCCAGGTCGAGCGCCTGTGCGCTGCCGGCACGGACGGTGGGGTCGTCTTCGACGAGCAGGACTTTCATGGATTCATACTCTGACATTATTTTCTCCTACTTCGCCCGTGGCAGATCGATGATAAACCGGGCGCCGCCGCCGGGCGGCGATTCGGCCCGCAACTGGCCGCCGAACTCGCGCACGATCTGCTCGGAGATGGCCAGCCCCAGGCCCAGCCCCTTGCCCTGCGGCTTGGTGGTAAAGAACGGTTCGAACAACTGCGCGCGGTTTTCTTCGGGGATGCCGGGACCGCTGTCGGTCACGGTGATCAGCACCCGGTCGCCGTCGCGCGCGGCATCGACGACGAGTTCGCGCGGCGTGCTGGCGGCCATCTCCATCGCGTCGAGCGCGTTGCTGAACAGGTTCACGAGCACCTGCTGCAGCCGGTTGCTGTCGCACAGCGCATACAAGTCACGGGGATGCGTCGCCATGCGGAAGCTGACGCGCTCCTGCGCGATGCGGCGCTCGACGAGGAATAGCGCGGCCGTGACGACGTCCGCCACCGGCACCGCGCTCAGCAGGGCGTCGGCCTTGCGCGCGAACTGGCGCAACTGCCCGGTCAACAGGCCCATGCGCTCGACCAGTTGCGAGATCGTGGCCAGGTTGGCGCGCGCGTCGTCGAGACGGCCGCGCTCGATCAGCACGCGGGCATTGTCCGACATCGTGCGCAGCGCCGTCAGCGGCTGGTTCAGTTCGTGCGTGATGCCGGCAGACAATTGCCCCAGCACGGCCATCTTGCCTGCCTGGACCAGCTCGCTCTGCGTCTTGCGCAATTGCTCCTCGGTCTGGCGGCGCACGAGGTTTTCGTCGCGCAGGTCGCGCGTGGTCTGCTCCAGGCTGGCGGTCCGCTCGGCCACCAGTTGTTCCAGCTGATCATAGGCGCGCTGCAACTCCTCGCGTGCGCGCAGGCGCTGCCGGCCGAGGCGATGGCGCTGGCGCGCATACAGCACCAGCATGACCGCCAGCGCTTCCGACAGCAAGGTCAGCAGGGCCGCGGCACGGGCGCTGGCGCGGGCCGGCGCAAGGTCGGACAGATAGACCATGCGCCAGTTGCGCTCGACCAGCGAACGCGACTGGCTCAGCATGGGCCGCCCCGCGGCGGGCGGCGGCCCGATGACGATGCGGGCGCCGGCGCCCGTCGCGCGCACTTCGCGCAGGCCCAGCGGCGTGAGCGGATGGGAGTAATACTGGCGCGATTGTTCCAGTTCCCTGCGCACGGCCGGCGTCAGCGGGGCCAGCGTGTGGTATTTCCATTCGGGCACCGAGCTGAGAAACACCACGCCATGCGCATCGGTCAGCAGCGCCTTGCCGCCGGCGTCGGTCTCGGCCCAGTTGCGCTCCAGGCTTTCGATGTTGACCTTGACGGTCGCCACGCCCAGCATGCGGCCGTCGTGATAAATGCCGCGCGCAAAATAATAGCCGGGCTCGCCCCGCGTGGTGCCGACGCCGTAGAAGCCGCCGGGCGCGCCCCGCAGCGCGTCGCGCACATAGGGCCGGAAGGCGATGTTGTCGCCGACAAAACTGTCAGGCTCGCGCCAGTTGCTGGCGGCCTGCGTCACGCCCTGCAGGTTGACGATGTAGATGGTGGTCGACCTGGCCAGGCGGTTGACCCGCTCCAGATAGGTGTTGACCTCGGTCCGCAGCGCCTCGTCGCCGGGCCGGTTCAGCAGCGCGACGATGTCCTTGTTCAGTTCGAAGGTGCCGGGCAGGAAATCGTATTTGGACAGCAGGTGTTCCAGGCTGCCCGCGTAGGTGTCAAGCCGCTGCGCCCCGGAAAGCCGCAGCCGCTCGATCGCGGCATCCTCGGCATAGCGGTAAACCACGGCGGCCAGCGCCAGGCAAGCCAGCAGCAGCACGCCCCACGACGCCAGCCGCCGGCGCGGCCAGCGGCCGGCCGGGCGCGGGTTGACGATGGGATCGGCTGCTGGCATGACGGTCCGTAAGATTTAACTCCCGCAATTAAAACACATGACGCACCCCAATGTTTACGCCGGTGGTGCCGGACCCGGCAACGGTGGCGTCGCCGACCGTGTACGCGGCGCCGTCGCGGTTGACGATGTGGCCGTAGGCGGCGTACAGGTCGGTACGCTTGCTGAGACCGTACTCGTAGCCGATCGCGGCCTGGCGGGCACGCGCGTCACGGCCGAAATCGTCGCGGTGGAGCACCACCGAGGCCAGCACCCGGCCCGGGCCGGCCTGCACGCTCATGCCCAGCAGCGCATCCCGGCTGGGCTGACCCAGCACGTCGCGATTGCGCGCATAGGCCGCGTGGGCGGTGACCACGCCGAAGCGGTAACGGCCGGCCAGCAGGGTGCTGCGGCTGTGCGCCATGCCCGTCGTATCGTTCTGCACGTGATGCGCCAGCACCAGGGTCAGCGGACCGCCCTCGTAGGTGGCGGTCCCGTCGATGGTGCGGTTCTTCGCGGCATCGCCGGCGGCCTCGCCGAGGCCGTACAGTACCTCGGCCGAGATCCCGTTCCACTTGGGCGTCTGGTAATCGACCGCGTTGTCGATCCGGGTAAAGCCCGGGAAGATGTTTTGCACATTGCCCGCCAGGCCCGTGCAGAACGGGTCGACGATGTCGCGCATGGCCTTGAAGTACGGTGCGTACTGGCGGCCCAGGCTGATCGAACCGGCCGCGCCGGACAGGCCCACGAGGGCCTGGCGGCCGAACAGCAGCCCGCCCTGCCCCGCCTTGCCGGTATCCATGTTGTAGCCGTTTTCCAGGACGAAGAAGGCGCTCATGCCGTCGCCGAGGTCTTCCTTGCCCTTGAAGCCCAGCCGCGAGCCGGACGCGACGCCGCTGCCGACCCGGTTGACCCGGCCGTCCGGACCGCCGCTTTCCAGCACGATGCCGGCATCGGCGACACCGTAGACTTTCACGAACGATTGCGCCTGGGCGCAGGAAGCGGTCAGGCCGAGCGCGCACGCGGCGGCGATAAGATGATATTTCAAGCAAGTCTCCGTGGTTTATTGGAATGTGAATCGGCAAATCGGTAAATCGGGCAGGTGGACCATCAGCCGGCATGCGCGGCGACCGGCACAACCTGTTGCGGCGACGTCTCCAGTGCGTCTTCCCAGTTGGCGACGACGGCCGTGGCGATGGCGTTGCCGACGGCATTGGTGGCCGAACGGCCCATGTCGAGGAACTGGTCGATGCCCATCAGCAGCAGCAGGCCGGCTTCGGGGATGTGGAACTGGTTGAGGGTGGCGGCGATCACGACCAGCGACGCGCGCGGCACGCCGGCCATGCCCTTCGAGGTCAGCATCAGCAACAGCAGCATGGTGATCTGCGTGCCCAGCGACAGGTCGATGCCGTAGGCCTGGGTGATGAACAGCACGGCGAAGGTGCAGTACATCATCGAGCCATCCAGATTGAAGGAATAGCCCATCGGCAGCACGAAACTGGAAATCTTGCGCTGTACGCCGAACTGGTCCAGCGCCATCAGCAGCTTGGGATACGCGGCTTCCGAGCTGGCGGTCGAAAAGGCCAGCAGGAACGGTTCGCGGATCAGCACCAGCAGGCGCAGCACGCGCTTGCCGATGAACAGGGAGCCGCCCAGGATCAGCAGCAGCCACAGGCATGCGAGGCCGAGGTAGAAGCCGCCCATGAACTTGGCGAACGTGAGCAGGATGCCCAGGCCATTGGTGGTGATGACGGAAGCCATTGCCGCGAACACGGCCAGCGGGGCCAGGTTCATGATGACGCCGGTAATGCGCAGCATGACCTGCGCCAGCTGGTCGATCACGGCGGTGAGGCCGGACGCCGACTGGCCCAGCGCACCGAGCGCGCCGCCGAAGAACAGGGAGAACACGAGCACCTGCAGGATCTCGTTGTTGGCCATCGCCTCGATCGGCGACTTCGGCACCAGGTGGGTGACGAAGTCCTTCAGGGTGAACGCGGTCGTCTTGAGGCCGGTGGCGGCATCGACCGGGGGCAGCGGCAGGTTGAGGTGGCTCCCCAGCTGCATCAGGTTGGACAACACCATGCCCAGGCTCAGCGAGATCAGCGAGGCGATCACGAACCAGCTCATGGCCTTGATGCCGATGCGGCCGGCGGCGCGGCCGTCGCCCATGTGGGCGATGCCGACCGTGAGCGTCGAGAAGACCAGCAGCGAAATGATCATCTTGATCAGCCGCAGGAACACATCGGTGACGATGGAAATATGTGCCGCGATGTCGGCACTGATCTTCTTGTCGGCGATGGTTTCATGGCAACCGTAGCCAACTGCGGCGCCCAGTACCATCGCGATCAGGATGTACAGGGTCAGGGGACGTGTCTTCTTCACTTTGTTCTCCAAGAATCGCGGTGCCTGCTGACGCCGCGTGTTGTCATGACCCGGCGGGTACCGGGTGTACGCACAACAGCAATACACATGCCAGAGCGTGCGCCGGCACACCGATGCGCCAACTGCCTGATTTGCAATGGGTTTATTTAGGGAAACATGCTGGAAGCAGCGCCCGGCGTCCAATAATCCGGATGGGTCGGGCGTGCCCCGTATGAAAAACTGGAAGAGGCCGCGCGCGGGCGGCCTCGATGGCTTACTGGGACAGGGATTTCAGGCCTTTGCCCAGTTCTTCGATGACGGCGTTCTTCGACTGGTTGACGGCGATCTGGTTCTGGATCCGGGCCAGCGCATCCTGCGCGGCCATGGTGGCGAGCGCCGTTGCCTGCATGGCCGCGATGTCGCCGCCGTGTGCCGGTGGCGCAGGCGTCGCGCGCGGCGGCGGACGCAGCTGCCGCGGCACCGCGCCTGCGCCTCCCGTACTGCCGGCACGCGCAGCCGGTGCCAGTTGGGCCAGCGGCCCGGAGACGGC
>NZ_JBFUDR010000122.1:0-17409 GCF_056404615.1 Massilia sp. P2_C2
CCTGATGACAACCGGAGGCATCGCACGCCGCACGATCGCCGAGCAGGTGCTGCACAGCGGCATTGCCATCGTCGGCATCGCGACCGCGATGGCCGCCTTGCCGGACCTCCCCCGCGAATGGCAGGCGGGCCGTGAACCGGCGGCCGCCATGCCCACCGTCGACTGGAAGGACAAGGCGCTGGCCAGCCTGGCGCGTATGGCCCTGGTGCGGCGTCGGCTGCATGCACTGGCCAAAGGGGCCGAGGCTCCGACGGCCTATAGCCCGGTCTTCACGCTGCTGCTGGACCAGTTGCGTGGTGCGTGCCTGACGCGGCGCTACCGAGCCTGGCTGCGGACAGTCGCGTCGGTTTAGTTTCTCTAACAAAACTGTTTACTTGCCTTAAGGGAAACAAGGGTCGTACACTGACCCTAGCCTTCATTTTGTTGGCGTGACGTTTGGCGTGTCTGATGAAGAAGTGACCATCACTGACGGGGAGTTCTGGCATTACGTCCAGCGAGCGGCCCTGTTCTGGATGGAACGCAACAAAGCAGATGCTGATGCGATCAGGCGGCTGTTGCTGCGTATGCCTGACTGAGCACTAGTTGAACGTCTGGTATGGGTCGAACTCGGCCGTTCAGTCGCCAACAGCTCGCCCATGCCCCCTACCGGCAAATGGCATTTTTACTTCAGATGCCGGGGCATTTTTGCTTCACCGGACGCTTGTTGCAGTAAGTCCTGTCGAGACTTTTTACACAATTATTAATATTGAATAGCACGCACAGCTAAGTCTTTGATAAGGCGATAATTTCTTTTCAGAAACACATCGTGCTTGTTTGGGGCTCCTGGGCGGCTCCGGCCGATCGCGACAGTCTACGACTCTTTCGCCTCGACAACATGCTACGCTGCGCCCAGGGCCCGAGCTCGGCCAGAAGCGGCCACTTGGAACATATTGGAGGACAAGGCTGTGAATAATGAAGATCAGGGCGAGCGCTTGTCATCCAGGTTGCCAGTCGTACCCATCCTCCTCGGGTCTATCGCTGCCTTCATAACAGCTGGTGTAGTGTCATGGTCCACACCAGATGGCAACCTCGTCGTGACTTTGGTGCCGGCACTGGCAGTCGGCCTGACTGTCTTCGGACTTGCATTGCGGCGCGTCCGTCGTGGCGGGTCGAAGTGACTAAACCGGGATGCGTTTGGGGAAGACCAGGGCCTGTTCATACCGCACGTTGACCGACAAAATTCGACCATTACCAGTCGTTGGACCCAGGCGTCGGAAGTTACGTTCTTTCATCGCCACACGAAAATAGCCTTAATCGCTAATTTTGCGGCCGTTACGAGCGCCTCGATAATCGACGAGTCAAGCGGGACGAAATCAGTTTTCATCGTCACTTGCGTATTCGGCGCATCAGTTTCGCTGAGCCTTCGACATCTTCAAATCCGACCTTCCTGTAGAGCGAATGCGCATCCCGTGTTGCCAGCATGAGCGAAGCAACACCTTCGTGGTCGAGTTTTGCCAGCATCGCCTCAACGAGTTCCTTGCCATAACCGCGTCCGCGCTCACTGGGCAAAACAAAGATATCTTTAAGGTAACCAAAGCTTGCAAGATCAGTGATGACCCTGCCAAAAGCGACCTGCTTTTCGCCTATAAATCCTGCGAAGCACAGCGAGTGAGAAAGCGATTTGGTGAGCGCCTCAAACTGCAGTCCTCTCGCCCAGTAAGACTCGGTAGCGAGGAAATGATGGATCAGCGGGATATCCATCTCTGAAATGTCGTTCGATATCCTCAGATCGCTCAAAATGGCATCCTTCGTGTCATCAATATTTCAATGTCAGTCGATCCCGCTAGAACATCCCATCCCGGTTCGCCATCGGGACGGGTGCCGCCTGGGCGATGTCCCACATCTCGGCGATGCGGTCGCCCTCGAAGCGCAGGATATGCACGACCGCAAGTTCCATTCCCCCTTCTTCCAGTTGCGCACGCGAATGCACCGCGACCAGCGGCCCCTCGGCCAGCGCACGTTGCACCTCGAACACCATATGCGGGAAGCGCGCTGCATTCTCCTTCATCCCGGCCTTCAATGTGGCGGCATCGGCCGCGAAATGCGGATTGTGATGCCGGAAACCAGGCGCCGCGTGGCGCGCAAATGCCTCGTCCACTTCGCCGCGCGCGGTCAACCGCAGGAACGCGAGCGCCGTTTCCTTCCTTGTCGTCGTATCGTTCATGACCATTCCTCTCGTCAACTTTGTCAAAACCCAGCCGTATCGTACGCCACGTCTTGACGAAAATGTGTAATCTAAATGACTAAGTGACAACTTGTTATCAAGGAGAACATTATGAAAGCTACCACCATTTCGAGCATCATGCTGGCCGTCGCCGTGCTGGTCACCGGTTGCCACAAGGCCGAGAACAAGGACGGCATGGGCCCTGCCCAGTCGGCCGGCAAGGCCATCGATGACGCCGGTGCCAAGGCCGCGGCCGAGTCGAAGGAAGCCGCCGCCAACGCCAATGCCGCCGCCCAGCAGGCCGGCGAGAACGCGAAGCAAGCGGCCCAACAGGCCAACGAGAACGTCAAGGCCGCCGCCGACCGCGCCGGCGACAAGATGCAACAGGCCGGCGCCGAAGTAAAGCAGGAATCGCATGAAGCCGCGACGAACGTGAAGGAAGGCGCGAAGGACGCAACGGCCGCCACGGGCCGAGGGCTGGAGCGCGCCGGCGAGAAACTGCAGCAAGCCGGCAAATAAACGATCCCGCGCGCGCCGGGGTGGTGGCGAAAGCCTGCTGTATACTGCGCGGATGCGTATCCAGCTCTTCTCCGACCTCCACCTCGAACGCGACCCCGGGTTCCAGCCGACCATCTTCGCCGACACGGACGTCGTCGTCCTCGCCGGCGACATCGGTTCCTACCAGGCGCGTTCGCGCCTGGACACCGACGACTTCGGGCTCGCGCGCTTCGCGCCGGCAAACACCGGCGCAACCGCGCGCGTACTCTATGTACCCGGCAACCACGAATTCGACGGACTCGACTTCGACGAGACGCAGGCCCGGCTGCGCGCGACGTGCGCCGCGCTACACATCACCTGGCTCGACCAGGAAACCGTCACGATCGGCGACGTGCGCTTCATCGGCACCACGTTGTGGGCCGACTTCGATGCGCTCGCCTCCAGCGAGACCGAGCTCACTCGCCAGTTGAAGCAGCGCGAAAAAGCCTACCGCGCCGCGAACTACTACCTGAGCGGGAATACGACGCTCGTGAATGGCGAACCGCTGCTGGCCGCGGGCCAGCGCGAGCTGTCGTTCGCCTGCCAGGCATGGCTGCGCGACGCGCTCGCCACACCGTTCAACGGGACGACCATCGCCGTCACGCACTATGCGCCGAGCCTGCGCAGCGCCGACCCGCGCTACGGCATCACGCCCGGCACGGCCGGCTTCTGCAACGCCCTGGACGACCTGCTGCCGTTCGCCGACTTGTGGATGCACGGCCACCTGCATTGCGCCAACGACTATATCGTCGAGGGGGACGACTGGCGCTGCCGCGTCGTCGCGAATCCGCTCGGCTATGCAAGCAAGGGCGAACAGGCGGCGTTCCGCGAAGACCTCGTGATCGTCGTCTGAATCCTCAGTCGCGCACACCCTGGACCATCAGGCCGCTGTCGTTCAGGCCGAACCTGTATTTGCGGATCATGGCGATGATTTCCGCGCCCGCCAGCAGCGCCGGCCCATAGCCATGCGCGGCCTTCGCGCTCGTCGGGCGGAACGCGTAGAACGCCGGATCGAACGCCATGCCCGTGCCGACGCAGATGCCTTCGATCTGCCCGTTCGGCATCACCTTGCTGGCCACCGCGTTCCACGCCAGGTTGGCCATCGGCCCATAAGCCTGCGCGTCGACATAGCCGCGGTTGACGGCGCGCGCGATGGCATAGGCGTAGATCGCCGTGGCCGACGTCTCCTGGTAGGTGTCGTTGCGGTCGATCAGCTGGTGCCAGAAGCCTTCCTTCGTCTGGTAGCGCGCGAGGCCCTTGATGTGGGCGCGCAGCTGGGCCAGCACGGCCGGATAATCCTTGTGCTCGCGCGGCAGCACTTCCAGGATCTCGACCATGGACATCACAGCCCAGCCGTTGGCGCGCGCCCAGTGCAGTTCCGGATGGTCGCGCATCCCTTCGACATAACCGTGCATGTAGAGGTCCAGTTGCGGATCGAACATGCGGCGCGAGAACTGCAGCACCTGGCGCGCCGCATCGTCGTAGTAGCGGCTGTCGCCCATCGCCTTGCCCAGCCAGGCGATGGTCGGCACGCCCATGAACAAGTCGTCCAGCCACAGCGTGTCCGGCAGCGGGCGCATTTTCGCGCCGCCGCGGCCATCCGGGCCGCCGCGCGCCAGGGTGCCGTCCTTCAGCCGGTATTCCTTCTTCGTGACGAAGTCGCCGCAGATGGCGATCATCCTGGAGTAATCGACCGGCGATCCTGCCGCCTGTGCCTTCAGGAAGCTGTGGCACAGCGCGCCGGCATCGTCCAGCGCATGCGGGTTGAGAAAACTCTTGATCGGCGCCGCCGCATGCTCGCGGTCCGCCTCGACGCCAGGCAAATACGTCTTCGTCAGGCGCGACAGCAGCTGGTGCCGGCGGATCGTGTAGTCCGTGTAGCGGCGGTCGCCGGTGGCGGCGCCCGCGGCCAGCATGCCCATGTACGTGACGCCCCATTCATAACTCGTCAGGCGGAAGTCGCCCGGCTTCAGCACGGCATCCGGTTCCGGCTTCGACAGGTCCGTGATCAAGGCCCCCGTGCGCTGGTCGATGACCTCGGCCGGCGTGACCCGGTCCAGGTAGCCGAACACGCGATCCAGCACCGCCTTGACCTCGGCCGCATCCATCGCGCGGTACGGGGTCGGGTAATGCACGTCCAGCGCGTGCAGCATGGCGTCGGCCGCGGCCGGGCCTTTTTCCTGYGGCGCCGGGGCCTGCTGGGCGGACGCGTCCAGCGCGCACGCCGCGGCGAGCGTCAGTACCAGCGGCTTAAATCGTTTCATCGGTTGTCTCCTGTTATTAAGTGCCTATTCAGTAGGGTGGGCACCCTTGTGCCCACGCGCGACGTGTGCGACTTGTTGGCGTCACGCGTGGGCACGGGGTGCCCACCCTACTGCAGGCGTTGTATGGTCAGGTCGTCGACCGTCTGACGCGACCACGTGGTGCGCAGGCCGAAGTAACCTTGCGTGAGCGGATGCGGATCGCGAACCATGAACCAGTCCACGCCATCCACGCGCACCCGCGTGCAGCCGTCGAACACCGCGATCTCGACGCGGTAGTCGCGGTTCGGTGCCAGCAGGTGGGCGATGTCGAGGTATTCGCCGACGAGCTCGCGGCGGCCGTCGCCATAGCGGCGCAGCCGGGTCGTCGTGTTGCGGTTGCCGCCGATGCCCACGTAGTACATCGTCAGGTCGTCGTAGTCCTCGAAGCGGCCGCTGCGCGTGAACAGGTTCGCGCGTGCGGGATCGCGCGCCATCCAGAACACGTTCAGGTCGGACAGCCGGTCGTTCCTGCCGCCGGCGACCACGACGCGGCGCGTGAACGCGATCAGCACGTTGCCCGAGAGCGGCCTGTCGAGCCAGACGGTGGCGCCGCCGTCGACATCCATCAGCAGCCGGCCGTCGCGCGTGTCGACCGTGTTGCCTGGCTTGCGCGCATACTCGGCCACCCAGCCGCGCAGCGGGCCGCTGAAATCGTCGCGGTACAGTATGGCGCCGGGCGTGCCCCAGCGGGTGCACGCGGCCGGCCCGGCGGCCGTGGCCGACACGCATACGGCCGCCAGCATGGCGAGCGCGTACCTCATTGCGCGGCCAGCGCCTTGTTGGCGAAATACGGTCCGAGCGGATTGCCCGGCAATGCCTTCAGGCCCGCGACGACCTGCTGCGAGTTGAACGCGGCACCGGCCGCATTCGTGTGCGTGCGCGCATCGGCGAACAGCGTATTCACCCGGTCCGCGCCGATGCGCCGGTATCCGTCCGCGACGAGCAGCGTGAGGTCCATGAACAGCGCGCCGTTCGCCGCGGCCACCTGGCGATCCCAGTCGGCGAACGTCGCGAAGTCGCGGCCTTCCTGCCAGCGGTCACGGTGCGGGACGGGTGACACGAGGATCACGGTCGCGCCCTTCGCCTTCGCATCCGCCACGTAGCGCGCCATGTACCAGCCGAAGCTGTGGACCTGCTCCCGGCTGCCGTCGGGACGCGTGTCTTCCACCGTCTCCGGGCCGATGCCCGGTGCGGACGCGCGGTTCTTCATCGCCGGGTCGCCGATGCGGCCGCCRTCGTTGTGGCCGAACTGGATCAGCACGACGTCGCCCCGCTTCAGCCGGTCGCGCACCGTGTCCCAGCGCCCTTCCGTGAAATAGGTGCGGCTGCTGCGGCCGCCGATGGCCGCGTTGACGACATTGATCATGGCGGTGTCGAACCACGGCGCGATGGCTTCGCCCCAGCCGACCGCGCCGTTCACGCCGCCGCTCTTCACCGTCGAATCGCCGACGAGGTACAAGGTGGGCAGGCTGGTATCGCGCGGCGCCTCGTCGCGCACGGTGCGCGCGTCGACGACGGGGCGGTCGTCCTCGCGCGCCGGCGGCTGCAGGCCGGTCGGGGCCTGCGTCTTCATCCACGCCGCGATGCGCGCGTCGCCCCAGGTCTTCAGGCCGGCGGCCACCACCTGCGCATTCAGCACGGCGCCGGCCCAGTTCGTGTGCGTGTGCTCGTCCGGCGTCGTCTGCGGGAACAGGCGCATGACGGCGTCGCGTCCCATCTCGTCGTAGCGGCGCGCGATGCCCTCGTTCAGGTCGATGAAGGCCACGCCCTCGCTCTGCGCCACGGCCGCCGCCCAGCCGGCATACGTGTCGCGGTCGCGTTTCGCATGGCCGTCCGCATCCCACTGCTTGTGCGGGATCGGCGTGCAGATGACGGGCGTGGCGCCCTTCGCACGGATGTCCGCCACGAAGCGGCGCAGATACCAGCCATAACTGTGCACGACCTCGTGCTGGTGCGTAAGCAGGTTGTCGATTTCCTCAGCCTCGTCGCCGGTGCCGCGGATCGTGCCGCGTGCGCGGTTCGTGTCGTTGAGCGCGCCCGCGTCGTTGTGGCCGAACTGCATGACGACGACGTCGCCCCGCTTCACGAACGCCAGCGTGCGCGCCCAGTGCCCGCTCGTGATGTACGTACGGCTGGACAGCCCGCCGACCGCTCGGTTGACGACATTGACCCTGGCCGGGTCGAACCAGGCGGCGAGCGGATTGCCCCATCCCCACTGGCCGGCCGCGCCCTTGCCCTGGCCGTCGTCGCGGCCGTTGCGCACCGTCGAATCGCCGATCAGGATCAGCGACGGCAGCGCGGGGTCGGCAGGTTCCGGCAACGTGACCTGGGCGCGCGCCGGGTCCGTATTGACGGCGGCGGGCAGAGGCTGCGCGGTCTGGGCCGTCTGGGCACATGCGGCGGCGATACAGCATAGAAAAAGCGCGAAGCTGCGCAACAGGCGGGCAAGCATGGTTCCGGTCTCCTGGTGTTCTGTTCTGCGATGCATTCTATGCGAGCGGCGTCGTCCCGAAAGACGCGGCCAATTAAAGAATCAGGAAAATGATCGGATACGTGCAAATCGGCCTGCAACAATGACGGGATTCCGAAAACAGGGAGACTCCATGCGCTTCATCCAGATCATGACCTTGCTGGCGGCCCTGTGCGCGGGCGGCCAGGCCTGCGCCGCCATCGGCCAGCGCTTCCCGTCCGAACGGAAGGAAGTCGTCGATCCCGTCACCGGCACGCGCCTGACATTCCTCACGAGCCGGCCGCACGGCGACGCGAAGATCTACCAGACGCACCCGCAGTGGACGGCGGACGGCCGGTGGCTGATCTTCCGCTCCCGGCTGGCCGGCAACGAGGCGATGGCCGTCAACGAAACGACGGGCGACATCGTGCAGGTCACGGAAGGCGGCTACGAAGGCATGCTGAACGCGGCGCGCAAATCGATGAAGCTGTATTTCCTGCGCCGCGACGGCGACGCCAGGCAGGTCGTCGAAGTCGACCTCGCGCGCGTGCTCGCGGACAGCGCCGCCGGCCGCATGCGGCCGGCCGGCGCCTACCATCGCGTGGCCGCCACCCTGCCTGCGGCGATGGAAGCCTATGGCGACACGGCGCTCGATGCCGACGAGGACTGGCTGTACGTGCGCGTCGGCCCGCATGAGGCGGCGCGCCACCTCGCGCCCGGCACGAAGCTCGAACCCGCGTTCGGACCGCGCCACATGGGCGCCGGCCCGGCCGGCATCGCACGCGTGAACGTCCATACGGGCGAGGTGCGCCACGTCGTCTCGGTGCCGTTCCAGGTCGGGCACATCCAGGCGAACCTGTGGAACCCGGGCGAGATCATCTTCTGCTGGGAGACGGGCGGCAAGTCGCCGCAGCGCACGTGGACCGTGAAGGCCGACGGCAGCGGCCTGCGTCCCCTGTACCCGGAAGCGCCTTACGAATGGGTGACGCACGAAGCCGTGATCGGCAAGGACGAGGTGGCGCTGGCCATCATGGGTCACCGCCCCATTCCCGGTGCGGCGGCGGCCGTGGATGGCCCCGCGACCGACGTGGGCGGCGCCAACCCCGGCCAGGACGACGGCTGGGGCCAGACCGGCACGCGCGAGAAGCCGAGCGGGCTCGCCATCGTCAACCTGCGCACGCGGCAGATGCAGATCGTCGGCCAGACGCCGTCCGGCAGTGGCTTCTGGCACGTGCACGGGTCCAGCGACGGCCGCTTCGCCGTCGGCGACGATTTCAGCCGCAGCCTGTACCTGATCGACCGCGCCAGCCACGCGATGATGCTGCTGACGACGGGCCACAAGACGACGGCCGCCGACCATCCGCATCCCACGTTCAGCCCGGACGGCACCCGCATCGAGATCCAGTCCGCGATGCTGTCCCCGGATGGCCGCACGCTGAACATCTGCATCGTGCCGCTGTCGGAGGCCTGGCTGAAGCGTAGCGTACGATGATGCTACAGCCGCTCGACGCGCAGGTTGCGCAGCTCGTAAGGCGTGCCCTCGAGCTGGAAGCCGATGCGGCCCGTCGCGGGCAGCACGAACGTGACGGCGTTCTGCGGCACGCCGTTGATCGTCACGTCGACGCATCCGCCGCGCACCAGCACGTCCATGCTGTTCCATTCGCCCGGCGGACGCTCGCTGTCCGCCGCCACGTGCGCCTTGATCGCGGGGTAAGCGCCAGGCTCGCTCGTCAGCTGTTCCGTGAATCTGGCGCCCGCCATCGGCAACAGGTCGCCGACGGCACCGTGCTTCGTCTGCACCTGCAGGCTCAGGGGCCATACGCCATCCTTCGGGCCGGACGCGACGTGCAGCAGCACGCCGCCATTGCCCGGCTTGCCGGGCCAGCGCCATTCCACGTGCAGGCGATAATCCGTGTACGCATCGCGCGTGGCGATGAAACCGGACGGCTTGCCGGCGACAACGATGACGCCGTCCGCGCGCGGCTGCCAGACGGTGTCCAGCGTTGCCGCCGGCGTCGTCACGATGTCGAGCGGGCCGAGGCCCGTGTCGAMGGGCGGTTGCGCCGTCGCGCAACCCAGCAGGCTGGCACACAACAGTGCGCCGCCGAACAACCCAGGTTTTACCATGTCAGGACCTCATGATGAAGCTTACGAATGAAAACAGGAGACTTGTGATGAAACTCGTCGCCGGCACCCTGCTCGCCGGTTCCATCGGTGCCGCCGCCGCGCCCTTGTCCGCCGTGCTCCCATTGTGGCCCGAAGGCGTGCCGGACGCCAGACCCGGCGCCGGTCCGGAGCACGAAGCCGACGGCCGCGTGTCCAACGTCAGCGAACCCTCGCTGACCGTGTACGGCCCCGCCGTCGACCGCCAGAACGGCACGGCCGTCATCATCTGCCCGGGCGGCGGCTACGTGCGGCTGTCCGTGCAGCGCGAGGGTGAACAATACGCCGCGTGGCTCGGCACCCTCGGCATCACGAGCTTCGTGCTGAAATACCGGATGCACGAATCCGGCCACCCGGCGCCGCTGCGCGACGTGCTGCGGGCCGTGCGCCTCGTGCGGTCCATGGCCGCAAAATATCACATCCGCCCAGAGCGCATCGGCGTGATGGGCAGTTCCGCAGGCGGCCATCTCGCCGCAAGCGCCGGCACCTTGTTCGACCACCCGCTGGGCCGCACGGGTGGGGAACTGGACAAGGTCAGCGCCCGCCCCGATTTCCTCATGCTGATGTACCCCGTGATCACGATGGAGGGCCCGGCCGCGCACGCCGGTTCGCGCACCGCACTGCTGGGCGCACACCCGGCGGCCGCGGACGTGCAGCTGATGTCGGTCGAGAAGCAGGTGACGTCCGCCACGCCGCCCACGCTGCTGATCCACACGCAGGAAGACAGCGTGGTGCCCGTCGAGAACAGCATCCTGTTCTACCAGGCGCTCACGCGGGCGAAGGTACCGGCCGACATGTATCTGTTCGAGCACGGCTCGCACGGCATGGGCATGCGGGCCGGGCTGGGCACCGCGTCCGACTGGCCGAAACGGGCAGAGGAATGGCTCAGGGCGCGCGGGCTGCTCGATCCCGCGCGCTGACCGTTCACGGCAGGTGGAATACCTGGCGCAGCGGCCATTCGCGTGGCCGGTTGCCCGGTTCCACCTCCATCAGCGGCGCCATGTGATCCCACCAGCGCCGCATCACGGGATGGTCGGGCAGCGCGGCGACTGTGTGGCCGGGCCGCAGCTTCAACACGGCGAACAGCTGCAGCGTGTCCCCGGCGAGGAAGATCGAATAATCGTGGATGCCGGCATCGCGCAGCAGATCGGCCAGTTCCGGCCAGATCGCGTCGTGGCGGCGCTTGTACTCGTCGACGTTGCCGGGCTTGAGCCGCATGACGAAGGCGCGGGTTTCGATCGCATCGCTCATCGCGTACCTCCCTGGGCCATGCGCTTCGCCATGAGCTTCAATTCGGCCGCAGCCAGCATGAAGCCGCCGACGCCATAGTCGAAGCTGGACGTCGGCCGGTACCAGGCCGGCTCGGCGCCCGTCTGCTGGATATTGCCCACGCGGCCGTCCGCATACACATTCTTCAGGATGCCGGCCCAGGCGCGCGCGATCACGGGCCGGTACTTCGCGCCGTCCAGCAGGCCGTGGTTCACGCCATATGCCATCCCGTACACGAACAGCGCTGAACCCGACACTTCCGGCGGCGGATAGCTGTCCGGGTCCAGCAGGCCCGCATGCCACAGGCCGTCCGGCCCCTGCAGCGCGGCGATGCGCGCCGACATCTCGCGCAGCTGCCGCACGTAGAACGGGCGCAGCGGATCGTCGGCCGGCACATCGTCCAGCACACGCGCGAGGCCGCCCATCACCCAGCCTTCGCCGCGCGACCAGAACACCTTCTTGCCGTTCGGCTCGCGCTTGTCGCCGTAGCCCGCGTCGCGCGCATACAGGTGCTCCTCGCGGTCGTACAACAGGTCGTACGTGCGCTTCCAGTTCGCATGCATGTAATCGAGGTATTTGCGCTCGCCGGTCGCCCGGTACATCCTGGCCCACACGGGCGGCGCCATGAACAGCGCGTCGCACCACCACCAGGGGATGCGCGGATCGTTCGGTTTCAACGTGGCCAGCGGCAGCAGGTCGTCCATCTCCGCCTTCGTCAGGCGCAGCATGCCCGGGTTCTTCTCCTGGAAATACAGGTCGAGGTAGGTCTGGGCGATTGCGAGGTCGTCCGCGTTCGGCAGGCGGTCGCGTTCCTGGAAATCGTAATGACGCGCCATCGCCAGCATGGCGTCGCGGTATTTCGGGTCGCCCGTCGCCTCGGACGCGGCCATGAAACCCGTGTACATCACGGCCTCCGTCCAGATGCGGGAGAAGTACGGCAGGGCGCGCGCCAGCTGCCAGTCGGCCACCTTGCGCAAGGCCTTGTCGATGGCCGCAGGCGTCAGTTCGGGCGACAGGTCCGTCGCGAGCGGGCCCGCGTCCGCCGGCGCGTCGCCGAAGTGCCGGGCGGTGTCCTTGTCGATGATGGCCTGCATGGTGGGCGTCGGTAGCGGGTAAGTGGGCGCGGCCACGACGGGCACCGCGAGCAGGCAGGCCAGCAGGGGCAGGCTTCGTGTCGTCTTCATCAGTTCTTGTCCTGTTCGGCGAATGAGGTCTTCGATGGATCTTCCCTGGGCGCGGGCGCGCGCACGACGAATGCGTCGGGCGCGAGGCCTTTCACGGTGCTGCCCGGCGCGACCTCGACCGGGGCGCCGAGGTGCAACGACGTCCGGGCGAACGTCCAGTCGCGGGCGTCGGCGATGTGGCCGCCCTTCCGCGCCTCGAGGTCGAGGCCAGCAAAGCTGAAGCGCTGCAGCGGCACGTCGGCATAGGCATCCACTTCGAACGCCGCCGCCGCGCCCGTCGCCCTGATATTCCAGATGCGCACGTCATGGAAGCGGGCCCGCCCCTTCCCGGGCGGCACGGGCGTCGCCAGCACTTTCCAGTACGGCGGCGGATTCTTTTCCGTCGGCGGAATCGCCGCATAGCTGTACGCGGGGTTCCAGTTCATCGTCGCGCGCAGCACGACGGGGATGCCAGTCAGTGTGAAATCGTGCAGGCGCAGGTTCTCACCCCAGCCGCCGCGCGTGTGCGCCGACTTGAACAGGATCCCGACCGGCACCTTGCCCTCGACACGGATGTTGTAGGCCTCGATATTGCGGAAACCGCCCGACGTCTCGCTGCCGAACGTGAACCCGGCCGCGCCTTCGCGCACGATGGTATCGCGCACGACGACGTCTTCCGTCGGCCGTGCCACGCGCAGCCCGTCCGAATCGCGCCCTGCCTTCATCACGAGCGCATCGTCGTTGACGGCGATGTCCGCGTGCGCGATCGTGACCTTGCGGGATGAATCCACGTCGATGCCGTCCGTCGACGGCCCATGGCCATCCTCGTTGTTGCGGATGACGACGCCGTCCACGGCCACGTCGGACGAATAGCACACGTGCAGCGTCCAGAACCCGGAACGGCGCAGCAGCAGGCCGCCGCCGATCTTCACGTCATGCGCGTCGAACACCTGCACGAGGCGGGGGCGGCGCGCGTCGTAGTCGGACGCCCAGCGCAGGCCGCGCGGCTCATAGGTCTTGCGCAGCGACCAATAGCTGTCCCAGAAGACCTTGCCGTCGCCATCGATCGTCCCCTCGCCCACGATCGCGGCGTCATGTTCGCGATAGACGTTGACGAGGGCCGCCGGCCACGTCATCTCGATGCCGGCGATCCGCGTGGGCAGCATCGGATAGTCCTCGATGCGCTGCGAACCGCGCAGGGTGACTCCCTTGTCCAGCTTCAGGGTCACGCCGGACTTCACGAAGATGGAACCCGTCAGATAAGTCCCGGCCGGGAACACGACGGTGCCGCCTTCCTTCGCGGCCGCGTCGATGGCGCGCTGGATCGCGGCCGTGTTCAAGGTCGTGCCGTCGCCTTTCGCGCCGTACGCGGCCGCATCGATGTCTGCGGCCCAGGCGCCGCTCGTCTGCAGGGCCATCACCAAATACAGTGTTTTCATTGTCCTTCTCCCAAGAGCTTGACGGGTCCCAGCAGGCCGGCCGGTTGCGGCGCGATCAGCGCCGTGTCCTGCGGGACGAAGCGCTGGCCATAGCGTGCCGACAGCAGGCGGTAATCCGGCAGCGCGCGCCCGGCCAGGGCGTTCAGCGCGAGATTGCCCACGCGGACCTCGATGCGGTTGCGGCCCGGCTTGAGGAAACCGGTGACGTCGACGGCATACGGCGGGTGCCACACGGCGCCCGCGCGGCGGCCGTTTACGACCACCTCGGCCGCCTCGCGCACCGGGCTTTCAACCATCGCCCGCATGCCGGCGGGGACCGTGGGCGCCGTCGCCAGCGGCGTGCCCGGACCGAAGTCCAGCACCAGCCGGGGCACCGCCAGCTGCGCGGCCGTCAGCTCGACATCCTTCTCGTACGTGGCGACGCCCGAGAAATAGCGGGTAGATTCGTCGTCCGTCCACGAATGCAGCGCATCCATGCGCACGGCACCGGCGGGGAAGCGGACGTTCCAGCCGCGACCCAGGTCCACGATCCCGGTCGCGGCCGGCGCGGGGGTGACCGGTATGGACGGCAGCGCATCCGCCAGCACCAGCACGCGCGATTCGTACGGTGCCAGGTCAAGCCGCGCCGGCAGCGTGGCCGCCGTCATGCGGCCGCTGTCCGGATCGATCCACGCGGCGGCCTTGCGGTCGGCCGCGAAGCTCGCGTCGGCGCGGACGGCGTGATTGCTCGTATTGGCAATGAAATAGATGTCGGCGTCGCGCAGCCGGCGGCGCACGAAACCTACGTCCGACGCCTGCGCGCTCAGCTGCATGTCCGGCGCCAGCACGGCCCGCAGCGCGGCGCCGACCTCCCTGTCATCCGCTACGGTGCGCACGTTCGAGTGCGCGAACAGGGCCTTCGCCTGCGCCGCAACGCGAGCCGATACGCGCGCCGCATCCAGCCAGCCCGGCGCCAGCGAGGGCGCACTTCCGACGGCGACGATCTTCCCGCCGCCACGCACATAGGTCGCCAGCTTGTCCAGCACCTCGGGCGCGAGCCGCGTCACGTGCGGCAGCACGAGCACGGGATGGCGGACGCCCAGCGCGAGGATTGCCTCGGCATCGATGTAGTCGAGGTTTTGTCCGGCGTCGAGGATCTGTGCCGTCAGCTCGGGCGTCACGTAGCGATACATCTCGGCCGACAACGACACCTTGCCCGGCACGAGCGCGGCGTACACATCGTCGTTCGGCAGCAGCACGGCAACCAGGTTCGCGGGCTCGCCCTGGCGCATCAGCCAGCTCATGCGCGTCAGATAGCCGTTCACGTCCGGCATCACGTTCCACCACGGATTGTGGTCGTTGAACACGGCGGCCGCGTAGAACGCATAACCGGGTTCGGGCGCGCCCGGCGGCGTGTACGGCCAGCCGTGGCCGATGAACTGGTTCACGCCTTCCAGCAGCATGCGGTCCGCTTCCACCTTCATGTCCAGCGGCGTCGCAGCGAACGCGGGCGAATGCAGCCACGTCCACGTTTCGGCCGAGATCACGGGACGGCCGTACAAATGGCCCGCCGACGTGGCCAGCCGCGTGAACGAGAACTCGCGGAACTGCGGTCCCTCGCCCTCGGGCAGCGCCACGAGGCGGTTGCTGGACAGCGACACGGCCGGTTCGCCATACGTTTGTGAACGGAAGCGCGTGCCGTGCCGTGTCGCCCAGGCGTCGATCGGCGCCAGGTAACGTTCGTTGACCAGCTCCGTCTGCGTGAGTGCCCAGTCATGGCGCACGCCCGCCGCATCCGGTCCCTGCCCGGTGAACACGGCCGGCAGGTGCGGCACGATGTCGTAGCCGCGCCGCTTGCGGAATTCCGCTTCGAAGTCGTCCGTCCAGTCGGTGTTGTAGACCTCCAGGCTGTCCGAAAACACGGCATACGGGGGCGTGTCGCCGAACGCCTTCAGCAGCGGCTCGGCCACCGTGGCGAGGTGATGGTCGACGGCACGCCGGCTCAGGTGGTCGAGCACGAAACCCTCCGCACCCAGCGCCGCGCGCTTGACCTGCTGGCCCGTGCGGCTGGCGATGTAGACGACGACAACGCGCGGCATGCCCGCCGGGACGATCGCCACGCGGCCGTCCGCACCCGGCTGTGCCTGTAGCGGCGCAAGCGCGGCGTCGGCGCGCGGCCCGACGAAACAGGCGATCAACTTCTCGCCGTCGGAAACGGCAGGCAGCGCGAAGCCGGCGGCGCCCGCCGGCACGTCGACGACGGCCTGGCGCAGCCGCGCCGCGGCCTGGTCGATGCCGATATGCGGGCCGCCGTACGGCCAGCCGCTGGCCAGCGTCATGTCCACGCGCAGGCCGTTGGCACGGGCCGTGCGGTTGGCGAAGGCGACGGCATCGAGGAATTCGGGGGACAAATAGGGCGTGTTATGGATGCCGCGCGCGGCATCGTCCAGCGCCATCGGATACACGGGCTGGATTTCAAAGCCGCCGATGCCGCCGGCCTTCATCGCGCGGATCTCGCGTTCCAGTTCCGGCTTGACGACGGCCGGGCCGAACCACCACCAGCGCATCATGGGACGGGCGTCGGACGGGGGCGCCTGCAGCTGCGCGGCGACGTCGGCGAAGGTGATCGAGATGGACGGCGATGCGGCATGCGCGCCAAACGCGCACAGGAATGCGCACGTCTGCACGGCCGCCATCAGGGGCTTGCGCGGAAAGCGCTTGCTCATGCGGGGGCTCCTTCTTCCCGGCCTCAGACGATCCCGCTGCTGCTCGCCCCTGCCTTCGCCGGACGCGCGCTTGCGACGCGGTCGCGGTACCCGCTCGCGCGGTAGCACGCCACCGGATCGGCCGCGCCGCCGGCACGCACGCGCGCCATCGCGAGGATCGTGGACACGTCGGTACGGAACGCAGCCTTCAGCGCCTGCGCCGACAGCAGGACGTCGTTCGATGCCTGCAGCCCGGCCAGCTGCGCACGATCCACGAGCGCGGCCTGCACGTAAGCGCGCTGGACCTCGACCGCACTGTTCATCAGGCTCTCGATCGGATCCGTCACGTTGTGCGACTGGTCCAGCATGTAGGCCGGCGCGAACGACGGGCCTTCGCGCAGCGCCGCGTCGGCCAGCTCGTTGAAGACGAGGAACAGCTGGAACGGATTGATGGAGCCCGAATCCAGGTCGTCGTCGCCATATTTACTGTCGTTGAAGTGGAAGCCCCCCAGCTTGCCGAATTGCGCCAGGCGCGCGATGATCATCTCGATGTTCGTGTTCGGCGCATGGTGGCCCAGGTCGACGAGGCATTTCGCCTTCGGGCCCAGCGCCGTCGCGCAGGCGAAGCTCGTGCCCCAGTCGGCGATCGTCGTCGCGTAGAACGCCGGCTCGAACAGCTTGTGTTCGATGAAGACGTTCCAGTCGGCCGGCAGCGCGGCATAGATCTCGCGCATGCTCTCGAGGTAGCGCTCCAGCGCACCGCGCAGGTTGTGCTGCCCCGGGAAGTTGGCGCCGTCGCCGACCCACACGGTCAGCGCCTTCGAGCCGAGTTCCTGGCCCAGTGCGATGCAATCGATGTTGTGCGCGACGGCCTGCGCGCGCGTCGCGGCGGCCTGCGCGGTCAGGCTGCCGTATTTATACGTGTGCTCCTGGCCCTGCTGGTCCTGGAACGTGTTCGAGTTGACGGCGTCGAAAGCCAGGCCCAGGTCGTCCGCCTTCTGGCGCAATTCCCTGGCGTCTGTCGGTTTGTCCCACGGGAAGTGCGGCGACACGGCGGGTGTCGCGCGCGTCAGCTCGTTGATCACGGCGCAGTCGTCCAGCTTCTCGAACACGTTGCGCGGCTCGCCGCGGCCCGGGAAACGGGCGAAGCGCGTGCCGCCCGTGCCCACGCCCCAGCTGGGCACGGCCACGGCGAAGCG
>NZ_JBFUDR010000123.1:0-17406 GCF_056404615.1 Massilia sp. P2_C2
ATTCGGTGCTCTACCTCGTGTACCTGCACCTGTCGTGGCAGATCTCGCAGAACCGGCTGGCGACCGCGTGACGGACCACGCATGAAGAGCACAGTATGAAAGCCAACTTCAGCGCCAACACTTCTACACGCGAGCAGCTGCTGCTGAATTCCGCGTTCTTCCTGCTGTTCCCTGGCTTTTTCTACTACCACACGCTGCTGGGCACGGGCACGACGGGCGCCTTCCTGGGCGGCTATTTCTCACCCATATCGCTGCTCTACATGCTGCCGCTCGCCCTCGTCTATGACCGGCGCATGCGCCGCGAACCGTGCCGGCTGTCGTCGATCGACCTGCACTACGGCCTGTTCAACGCCTACTTCGTGACGGTGGTCGTCGTGAACGCGGCCGCAGGGGCCAGTCTCGCCATCGTCGCACACCATCTCGCAGGCATCCTGTTCATGGTGAACACATACTTCCTGTTCGCGCTGATCGACTTCGGGCACCGGCAATTCCGCCTGATGGCCCTGGCCAGCCTCGCGGGAATGAGCTCGATCGTGTTCACGTTCTCGGTCAACGGTGTATTCTTCCTGGGCGCCCTCGGCATCGCCAAGGATGCCGATTCGCTGGCCACCTACCAGGGTTTCTCGCGCTCCTACCTGATAACGATCCTACCCGTCCTGGCCCACTCGCGCTCGCTGTTGCTGCGCCTGATCCTGTACGCCAGCGGCGCGGCGACGCTGTTCGTCAACACGGCACGCAGCGAATTCGCCGGGCTGCTGTTCGCAATCCCCATCATCGAATTCTATTATTCGCGCCACAAGATGGTCTTCGTCGGCCTGGCCGTGCTGGCCACGATGCTCGTCGCGGCACATATGGACGAGATCGTCGCCGCGCTGCCCGACAACCGCGTCCTCGAACTGCTCGACCTGTCGCAATCGACGTCGGCCAACAAGCGCCACCACCTGACGCTGTACGCGAAGCAGACCATCGCGACCCACCCGCTGCTGGGCGACTATGCCAGCTACAAGCTCGGCTATTACTCGCACAACGTGCTATCCGCCTGGGTCGACCTCGGGCTGTTCGGTTTCGTCTACCTGCTGGCGCTCACGGCGGTGCCCGCCGTGCCGATGTTCTTCAAGGAGTATTTTGCCGGCTTGCGCCGTCCGGAATTCGTCCACGGGTTCGCACTGGCCTGCGTCACCGTGCTGCTGCTGATTTCTTCCCACTACTTCACCGACATGCTGATCGGAGCCACGCTCGGCGCTTACTCGCAATACCGGTACGAGAGAAAACATGGCAAATATCGTCCACTTGACCTCAGCCCATCCGCGCTACGATACCCGGATCTTCATCAAGCAGTGCCGCAGCCYGGGCGAACGGGGGCATGACGTCACGCTGGTGGTGGCCGACGGCATGGGCGACGAATACGTCGATGGGGTACGCATCGTCGACGTCGGCCGCGCGTCCGGGCGGAGCGACCGGATACTGCGCACCACGCGCCGCATGCTGCGGCTCGCGCTGCGTCTCGACGCCGACGTCTACCAGTTGCACGACCCCGAGCTGTTGCCGGCCGGACTGCGGCTCAAGCGTCACGGCAAGCGGGTGGTGTTCGATTCCCACGAGGACGTGCCGGCGCAGCTGCTTGCCAAGCCCTATCTCGGCAGCGTGGCGCGGCACGCCCTGTCCGGCGCCGTCCGCGTGTTCGAGGACTATGCGTGCCGCCGCTTCGACGGCCTGATCGCCGCCACGCCCTTCATCCGCGCGCGCCTGGCGCGGCTGCATCCACACACGGTCGACATCAACAATTACCCGCTGCTGCAGGAATTCGACGGTGCCACCGACTGGGACCGCAAGGCACAGGAAGTCTGCTACGTCGGCAGTATCTCGGCGATCCGCGGCATCCGCGAACTGGTGCGCGCCTGCGAACTTCTGCATTCGCCCGCGCGCCTGTCCCTCGCCGGCGCGTTCTCCGAACCCGCGCTGGAGCGCGAAGTATCGCATTCCCCGGGCTGGGCCCGGGTCCTGGCGCACGGCCATCTCGACCGCTCCGGCGTACAGCAAATCATGCGGCGCGCGATGGCCGGGCTGGTGACGCTGCATCCCGTCGTCAACTACCTGGATGCGCTCCCGGTGAAAATGTTCGAATACATGGCCGCCGGCCTGCCGGTGATCGCCTCGCGCTTTCCGCTGTGGCAGGAAATCGTCGAAGGCAACCAGTGCGGCGTCTGCGTCGACCCCGGCAATCCGGCCGCGATCGCCGCCGCCATCGATCACTTCTGCCGTCATCCGCACATCGCCCGGCGCATGGGCGAGAACGGACGCCGCGCCGTGCACACCCGCTACAACTGGGGCAGCGAAGCCGCCAAGCTCGGTGCGTTCTACGACGCCCTGCTGCCAGATCCTACCCGCTTCCCAACCACCGCGTGCCGCCGCGCCAACACGTAACATGAACGCCTTACTACGCCACTTCGACACGCTACGCCAGGTCATCAGCCTGCCGCAGGCGGAGTTGTGCTTCGATGCCCGCATCCACGCCAACGACATCCCGGCCACCTATCGCCTGTTCACGAAACCGCATCCACGCTACAAGCTCATCCGAAACAAGACGATCGGCGCGGCGCTGATCGACCTGGCGCGCTACCCCGTCACGACGGCCTATCTCGACGCGATCCAGGGCAAGAACCGCGGTGCGTGGCATGCCAGGCGGGCCCGCACGCGCGGCTATGCCTGTACCGAGATCGACCGCAACGACTACGTCGACGACATTTACGCCATCAACACGTCGCTTGACATGCGCCAGGGGCGCCTGATGGATCGGCAATACCTGGTCAAGGTCACGCATTACGAGCGCCTGCCGCATGTCGACCATTACGGGGTGCTGAACGGCGACGGCAGGCTCGTCGCCTACGCGAACATTGGGCGCTACGGAAATTTCAGCGCGTTCTCGCACCTGATCGGCATGCGCAACAACGACGGCATCATGCATCTCCTCATCGTCGACATCGTCGCGCGTCTCATCGAACAGCGACGCGTGCGCTACATCATGTATGACACCTTTTTCGGCGCACAATCCGGCCTGCAGAACTTCAAGCGCATCGTCGGCTTCGAACCCTATCGCGTGAAGTACAGCCTGCAATGAAGACCCTGCTCAACCGCCTCTACGCGGACTATCTGATGCCGTCGCGCCTGCCGGAGTATGAAGCTCTTCTCGTCCGTGCGACCGAGTGCGGCTACCGGCAAATGTCGGTGCGCGACTTTTACCATGCGATCCGCCGGGAGGGACGTCCGCCGGCACGGGCACTGGTGCACCGCCACGACATCGACAGCGACCTGCGCACGGCACGCAAGATGTTCGCACTCGAAACGAAACATGGCGTGCGGGCCAGTTACTACTTCCGCCTCAGTACGCTGGACTACGGCTTCATGCGCGCCATCGAGGCGGCCGGCAGCGAAGCGAGCTACCACTACGAGGAAGTGGCGACGTATGCCAAGCGCCACCGCCTGCGCCGCGGCGACGAGGTCCGCGCCCGCTTCCCCGAGATCCGCGAACTGTTCGCACGCAATTTCATGTGCATCGGCGAGCAGTTGGGCACACCGATGACGACCGTCGCCAGCCACGGCGATTTCGCCAACCGCCGCCTGAAAGTGATCAACCACGAGCTGCTGGGCGACGCCGACCTGCGCCGCCGCTGCGGCATCGAATGCGAGTCCTACGACGCCGACCTGCTGCGCCATTTCGACCTGTACATCAGCGACCGTCCGCATCCCGTGTATTACTACCCGGTGTCGCCGTTCGACGCACTCGGGCAGTACGAGCGTGTCTGCTTCCTGACCCACCCCATCCAGTGGGAAACGAACTGGCTCGAGAACACCCGCTGCAACATGGTGCGCCTGGCCGAGGAAGTGGTGTGGCACACATGAACATCCTCCTGATCAACCATTACGCCGGATCGGTACGCCACGGCATGGAATACCGCCCGTACTACCTCGGGCGGGAATGGGTACGCGCGGGACACCGCGTGACCATCGTCGCCGCGTCCGAATCGCATGTGCGCACGCAGGCGCCGACGATGGGCCGGTGCGTCCGCATGGACGAGACCATCGACGGCATCGACTACGTGTGGCTGGCCGCGCCACCGTATCGCGGCAATGGCGGCGCGCGCGTGCGCAACATGGCGGCGTTCCTGTGGCGCCTGCGCGCGGCGGGCGACCAGCTGGCGCGTACGTTCCGGCCGGACGCGGTGGTCGCGTCCAGCACCTACCCCCTCGACATCTGGCCGGCCGCCCGGATCGCGCGCCGCGCCGGGGCCAGGTTGTTGTACGAGGTGCACGACCTGTGGCCGCTGTCGCCCATGGAGCTGGGCGGCTATTCCTCCCGCCACCCCTTCATCATGCTGCTGCAGGCGGCGGAAGACTTCGCGTGCCGCCGCGCGGACGCCATCGTCTCGATCCTGCCCAAGGTACGCCCGCACCTGGAAGCGCACGGGATGGCCCCACACAAGCTGCATCTCGTGCCGAACGGTGTCGACCCGGCCGAATGGCAGGGCACTGCGGCCCCGCTGCCCGCGCGCCTCGAAGCCGATCTCGACGCGCTGCGCCGGCGCGGCCGGTTCATCGTCGGCTATGCCGGCACGCACGGCGTCGCGAACGCCCTCGGTACCCTGCTGGATGCCGCGCGGCGCCTGCGCGGGCACCCCGTTGCGATCGTTCTGGTCGGCAGCGGTCCGGAAAAAGCCGGGCTGGAACGGCGCAGCGCCGAGCTGGGGCTCGCCAACGTGCATTTCTTCGACGCGGTCGCGAAGTCCCAGGTGCCGTCGCTGCTGCAGCATTTCGACGTCGCCTACATCGGCTGGCGCCGCCACCCCCTGTACCGCTTCGGCATCTCGCCGAACAAGCTGATCGACTACATGATGGGCGCCCGCCCGATCCTCCATGCCGTCGAGGCCGGCAACGATCCCGTCATGGAGGCGGGCTGCGGCATGACGGTCGCGCCGGAAGATCCGCAAGCGATCGCCGACGCCGTACTCGCCCTGCGCGCGCTGGCGCCGGACGCGCGCCGGGCCCTCGGCGGGCGCGGGCGTGCCCATGCGCTGGCCAACCACACGTATCCCGTCCTCGGACAACGCTTCCTAACCGCACTTGCTGGAGACAGCCGCCATGCCTGAAGACCTGACCCCATCCGCCGCCGCCCCCTTTTTGCCGTTCGCCCTGCCCGACATCGACGAGGCGGAGATCGAGGCCGTCGTCGCCTGCCTGCGCTCCGGCTGGGTCACGACCGGACCGGCCACGCGGCAATTCGAACAGGATTTCAACGCCTACCTGGGCGGCGGCCTGCACGCGATCTCGGTGAACTCGGCCACCGCGGGCCTGCACCTGGCGCTGGAAAGCCTGGGCATCGGGCCCGGCGACGACGTCATCGTGCCCACGCTCACGTTCACCGCCACGGCCGAGGTCGTGCGCTACCTGGGTGCGCGCCCCGTGTTCGTCGACGTCGAGCCGGACCGGATGACGCTGTCCGTGGACGCCGTCGCCGCGGCGCTGACGCCGCAAACGCGCGCCATCGTCCCCGTCCACTATGCCGGCCTGGCCTGCGACATGGATGGCCTGCTGGCGCTGGCGCGGCGCCACGGGCTCCGGGTCGTCGAGGATGCGGCCCACGCCTTCCCGACCCGCTACAAGGGCCGCCTGGTCGGTACCCTCGACAGCGACATGACCGTCTTCAGCTTCTATGCGAACAAGACGATGACGACCGGCGAAGGCGGCATGGTCGTCACGCGCGACCCGGGCCTCGCGCAACGCGTGCGCGTGATGCGCCTGCACGGCATCAGCCAGGACGCCTTCGACCGCTACGTGTCGCAGAAGCCGGCCTGGTATTACGAGGTCGTGGCCGCCGGCTTCAAGTACAACCTGACCGACATCGCCTCGGCCATCGGCATCCAGCAACTGCGCAAGATCGACCGCTTCGCCGCCCGTCGCGCCCTGCTGGCGCAACGCTACCACGAGGGGCTTGCGGACCTGCCGCTGTACCTGCCGGCCCGGCCCGGCGGTGCCGACACGCATGCCTGGCACCTGTACGTGATCCGCCTGACGCGGGATGCGCCGCTCGGGCGCGACGCACTGATCGCCGAGCTCGCCCGGCGCGGCGTCGGCACGAGCGTGCACTTCATTCCGCTGCACCGCCAGCCCTACTGGCGCGATACCTACGATTTGTCGCCGTCGCGTTTTCCCGTGGCCGAAGCGTGCTACCCCAACATGCTCACGCTGCCGCTGTACACGAAGATGAGCGACGCCGACCAGGGCCGCGTCATCCAGTGCCTGGCAGAGTTGCTGGCATGAGCAAGCGCCTGTTCGACGTGCTGACGGCCGCCTGCGGCCTCCTGCTGCTGGCACCCGTGCTGCTGGCGATCGCGCTGTGGATCCGGCTCGACACGCCCGGGCCAGCGCTGTTCCGCCAGCGGCGCGTGGGACGCCGCGGGCGGCTGTTCGACATCTACAAGTTCCGCACCATGGCCGACCGTCCCGACGACGGGCGCCAGCTCAYGGTCGGACGGGATCCGCGCATCACCCGCGCCGGCCGCTTCCTGCGGCGCACCAAGCTGGACGAACTGCCGCAGTTGCTGAACGTGCTGGAGGGGACGATGAGCCTCGTGGGGCCACGGCCGGAAGTCCCGCGCTACGTCGACCGCTATCCGTCCGCGGTACGCCAGACCGTGCTCTCGGTCGCGCCGGGCATCACCGACCTGGCGGCCATTCTCTTCAAGGACGAAAACGACATCCTCGGGCGCGCCCCGGATCCGGAGCGCGCCTATGTCGAGACGATCCTGCCCGTCAAGCTCGAGTATTACCAGCGCTATGTGCGCGAGCGGTCGTTCTGGCTCGACCTGCGCATCCTCTCCCGGACGCTGGCCGCCATCCTCAGGTAACGCACGGTGCCGCCATGGTCTGGTCCAGGCTGTTCCACCTCGGTGACCTGTCCCTCACGCTCCCCACCGGCTGCGCGATCGCGGCCTGGCTGCTGGCGTCCCGGGCCTGGCGCGCCGCCCTCGGCTGGAGTCTCGTGTTCGGCCTGGCCCTCGTCCTCGTCGCCGCGACCAAGGTCGCCTTCCTGGGCTGGGCGACGGGCCTGCCGACGCTGGGCTACAAGGCCGTCAGCGGCCACGCGGCCGGCTTCACGGCCACGTTCCCGACACTGTGCTGGCTGCTGACGCAACGGTGGACACCGCCTGTGCGCGCGGGTGCGGCCATCGGGGCACTCGGTCTTGGCATCGTGGTGGCTGCCGCCCTCGTCCACGCAGGCGAGCATACGCCGGCCGAGGCCATCGCCGGCTGGATCATCGGCATGGCGGCCTTCCTGTGCACCGTCCACCTGGCGRGTGACATACCCGCGCCGCCCACCGGCCAGGCGCTCGCCTGTGCCGGTCTTGTGTTCTGCGCGACGGCGTGGGCACTGCACTCGGTCTCCGTCGGCTACTGGATGATCCGGCTCGCACTGGCGCTGTCCGRCAATCCCCATCCTTACCCTTGGGACAACTGCGGCTAACCGTCCCGCGCATTCATCTGGAGGCATTCATGTCCGGCACGCACTTTCCCTCGATCCAATGGCAGCGACAGAGCCAGCTCGACCACTCGACCGGATGTTCGACGCTGATCTCCCTGCTGCGTGGCCTGGCGGCGTTGCAGGTCGCGGCGGCGCACCTGCGCGCCGAAGTCTTTCCCGGCCTGCGCGACATCGCCAGCCCGCCCGTCTACTACCAGATACTGGCATTCGCCACCGGCTTCGCGCACCAGGCCGTCATCGTGTTTTTCCTGATCAGCGGCTGGCTGGTCGGCGGCAGCCTGCTCAACCGGATCGGGCGCACGGTCACTGCGCCCGGGAGCGCCACGCTGCATGCGACCTCGCCGTGGCGTGACTATGCGGTCGATCGCGTGACACGCCTGTGGACAGTGCTGATGCCCGCCCTGTGCCTGATGCTGTTCGTCGGGGTGTGGACCGATGCCGTTGATCCTTTGCGCACCGACGCATCGCCGGCCAATGAATTCTCGGCCACCGCATTCGCGGGCAATCTGCTTGGCCTGCAAACCATATTCGTCGAGAACTTCGGCGGTAATTATGCGCTATGGAGCCTGGCCAATGAAACCTGGTACTACATCCAGTTTCCCCTGCTGCTGATCATGTTCATCGGCGGCAGCCGGCCCCGCCAGGTCGCTGCCGCCGCCCTGCTCATCATGCTGGGCAGTTCGTTGCCCCTGCCAATCACCATGTATTTCGCCCTGTGGCTGCTCGGCGCCGCGTTTTCGCGCATCCGCATCGATTGCGGTACCGGCACGCGCGTCACGCTCGTTGCCGTCGCCGCCGCGTGCTCGATCTATTTCCGCGTACGCGGCAGCAACGACGACCTCAAGCCGGAATCGTTCCTGCAGGATCTTGTGATCAGCTTGCCGTTGCTCGCTCTGCTGTCCTCACTGCAGGCGCCGCTCACGATGCAGTCGTTGACGATGCGGATCGTCGCCCGGGTCGCGCACGTCCTGTCCGAGTTGTCGTTCACGCTGTACGTAACCCATATTCCCGTCATCACGCTGCTGCGCCATATCGGCCGGCAAACGTATGGACGCGATCGCCTTTCTCCCCAGGCACCACTGGATTACGCAATCTACGCCGGCATGCTGGTGCTGTTGCTCGCTGCGGCGTGGCTGTCGTATCTGCTGTTCGAGTCGCACACATGCCGCGTGCGCCGGACGATCAGGAATGCCTTCCAGCCACGGCCGCAGAGTGCGTCGATGGCGTCGACGACCTCGAAGTGACGGACTTACAAGAACAGTTTTCCCGGAACTTGGCTAATCCTGTGCGGTCTTATGGAATATGAACAAGCTCGTCCCGATCAGCACGGCCGCCAAGGCCCTCGGTGTCTCGACCAGCACGCTACGGCGCTGGGAGGCCAGCGGGAGGCTCATGCCTGCACGGACCGAGGGCGGACAACGGCGCTATGATCTTGGCGAATTGCGCCCGGAGTTTTTCCATGGCATCCCGGCCGCGCGCAAGACGTTCGCCTATGCACGCGTCTCCAGTCGCGACCAGCAAGCGGACCTGGAGCGGCAAAAGCAGGTCCTGGAACTGTACTGTGCCAGCCAGGGCTGGACCTTCGAAGTGATTGCCGATCTCGGTTCGGGAATGAACTACCGCAAGAAGGGTCTCGGCCGCCTGATCGACGGGATCCTCGCGGGAGATGTCGGCCGGCTCGTGCTGCCCCACAAGGACCGCCTGCTGCGCTTTGGTGCAGAACTGGTATTCGCAATGTGCGAGGCAAAAGAAGTCGAGGTCGTCATCATCAACCAGGGCGAAGACAATTGGTTCGAAGAGGAGCTGGCGGAAGACGTCCTCGACATCATCGCCGTGTTTTCCGCAAGGCTGTACGGTAGCCGCAGCCATAGAAACCAGAAGCTGATCGACGGTGTCCGCCTGGCGGTGAAGGATGCGCAATGCTCATAGCGCACCGCATCCGTGTAAACCCAAACAACGTGCAGGCGACCGATAGCCCGCTCACCCTGCCGAGAAGCCTATCTGTCCCGCCGCCGTGAATTTGGTGTACGCACCATAAGCCCCGAGACGGGGCGCCATATCGTTGAACAGGACGCCCTGGGGCGAGATCCCGGCGTGGTTCAGGCGCTTGATCGATTCATTGATCTCGGATTCGTTCGTGCGTCCGGAGCGGGCGACGATGAAGACGGCGCCCGCGTGGCTGCCGATGATCAGCGCATCGGCCACGTCGAGCAGCGGCGGCGGGTCGAGCAGCACGAGATCGTAATGGGCACCGACCTGTTGCAGCAGACCGCCGAAGTTCAGGTGCAGCAGGAATTCGGACCGGTTCGGAGGAAGTTCACCCGTCGGAATGAAGTCGAGGTTTTCGACGACGTCATGATAGATCACCTCGTCGATCGACAAGTGGCCGAGAATGGCGCGCGACAGACCGCGTTCGCGACTGATGCCGAAATAGCGGTGCAACTGCCCGTTGCGCAGGTCCGCATCGATCAGCAACACCCGCTTGCCGCTTGCCGCCATCACGGCCGCGAAATTCGCGGACACGAACGACTTGCCGAGGCCGCGCGTGGGTCCGGCGAACATGACGATATTGTTGTGGAAGTGTGGCATGGAAAACAGCAACGCCGCGCGAAAACTGCGCAGGCTTTCGATGGCGGGATCCTCGGGAATGATCTGGGCCAGCAGGGGCAACACGCCGCCGTCGCTGCGCGCCTTGCGCATCAGCTTGTCCTGGTTATTGCTGTGCGGGATCGTGGCATACACGACCCGAGCGCGCAACAGGCGCTCGATGGCCTGTGGATCGTCGATGCCACCCATCATGGCCTTGCGCGTGAACGCGATCAGCGTGCCGAGGAACAGCCCCGTCACGACGGCCAGCGCCACGATCAGCGGCCGGTTCGGCTTGATCGGCTTTTCGGGTGCGATCGGCGCGTCGACCATGCGCACGTTGCTGACCCGCCCCACGGAGATAAGACGCAGCTGCTGCGCCGTGTTCGACAGGGCCGTGTAGAGATCGGTATTGACCTTGATGTCGCGCGTCAGGCGCGCTTCGTCCTGCTCGAGGACGGGGAGGTCCTTGATTCGGGTGTTGACCTGGTCGATTTCCTGATCGACCTCCTTGAGCTGCCGGTTGATCGCCGCGACGATCGGGTGGTCTTCGGTGAAGCGCGCCAGCAACTCGGTTTTCTTCTGGATGAGGTCCATGCGCCGCCCGCGTGCCGCCGCGCCCTGGGTCAGGCTCATCCGCGCCTCCTCCTGCAGGTCGACCGTGCTGTGGGCGTTGCGGAACTGGTTGTAGCGGTCCTCCGCCTGTTCCAGCTGGCGCTTGAGTATGGGAAGTTGCTGGTTGAGGAAAGCCAGCGATTTTTCCGCTTCCTCGGTCTTGCGCGCGAGGTTCTGGCGCATGTACTCGCGTCCGATCTCGCTCAGCACGGCAAACGTGCGGCGTGCGTTTTCGCCCTGCAGCTTGACTTCGATGATGCCCGACTGCTTGCCCTGCTCGTTGATCACGAGCGCGTTCTGGATGGCCTCGATCATCGCCAGGCGCGACATGCGGCGCAGGCGGAAGTGCCCCCCTGGGTTCGCGGACAGCCGGTCGACCTTCAGTTCGATCAGGCCTTCCGGCGTCGGCACGCGGTAGCGCAGCCCGACTTCGCCATCGAACACGATGGGCTGGCCGCCGCCGGAGAACCGGAAGCGGTCCTGGCCGAGCGCAGTCAGCGTGAATTCGCGCCCCAGCCAGGGTTCCGGCACTTCGAACAGCGACAGCTCGGCCCTTTCGCTGCCCCAGACATAGCCGCCGTAGCCGAACAGGCCCGGCGTGGACAAGGCATTGCCGTTCTGGTTCGCGAACCAGAACCCGGCGATGGGAAAGTATTTTGGCCGCACGTCGATGTACAGCTGCAGGTTGTCGACGGCACGCGACACGACCATGCGCGAACGCAGCAGCTCCATCTCGGCAATGGCCGCCTTCTTCGTTTCGAACAGCGATGACGCTTCGCTCAGGATGTTCTTCGATGCGTTCGGACTCTCTTCCTCGACGTGGATCATGAGGTTGACCTCGAACACGGGCTTGGCGACGAGCGCGTACAACACGGCCACCAGCGTGATGAACGCAGTGATGCCGCCGATCAGCCAGCGGCTGTCGTACAACGTGTTCAGATAGCCCTTGAGGTCGAACGCGGGTTCCTCGCGCGGGGTGTCGACGACGCGCGGATCGAACGGCACGCCGATGATGGGCGGACGGGAAGCGCGGGGCGACAGGGCATGCGACTCACCAGTGATACTCATGGGATGGCTCCGTGGATGGGCATATGGGGCACATGCGATCAGGGCCGGTTGGCCGCGCTCACGGCCGACGTCAGCGCGCCCGGGAACAGCAGGCTCAGGTTGCGATTCCAGTTGGCCAGCGGCGTCGCGGCCACGTACACGATGTCCTTTGGCTGCAGTTCGAATGCTTCGGCCATCGCCAGCGATCCGGCCACCCGTGCGTCGAGCTGGAACACGCGCGTGCGTTCCGATGTCTTGCGCACGACATAGACCTGGCGTGCGTCGCCGCTCAGGGGACTGATGCCGCCACTCTCGCCCAATGCTTCGTTAAGCGTCAGGCGGCCGTCGTGCATGGTCAGCGCCTTGGGCGTCACGACCTCACCGGAGACGAACACCTTGCTTTCGTCGCGCGAGTGGACGCGCACCACGTCGCCCGGCGCGAGCATCACCAGGCCGGGGTTGATGTTCTTCTGGACCAGGTCGCGCAGGTTGATGGCGTAATGGACCTTGCCGCGTTCCAGCTCGATGCGGCTCTGGTCAGCCGTGGGCAGCAGGCCGCCGGCGCGATTGATGGCCTCGACCAGGGTCATCGGGATGTCGTTGATGGCTTGCAGCCCCGGCGACTTGACCTCGCCGTCGATGTAGACGCGCTTGCTGCGATAGGCCTGCACGCGCAGCGTCACGTTCGGGTTGGCGAGATACCTGGCCAGGCGCGTCGTCAGCAGTGTCCGCGCCTGTTCCTCGGTGAGCCCGTCGACACTCAGCAGGCCGGCCAGGGGGAACTGGATGCGCCCCTGATGATCGACGACGAAACCTTGCGGCGCCGCGTTCGCGTTCGCGGCCGCAGCGGCGGCAACGGCGGGATCCGCATTGGCGGCCGTGACGAGGCCGCCGGTCAGCTCGGGATGGTCCCATACGACGATGGCCAGGATGTCGCCGCTGCCGATCACATACGGCGGCGGGTTCGGGACCAGCAGGCGATCGAGATCCTCGTTGGCGCGGACCCGGTACTGCTGGCGCTCGGCCGCGATCAGCTGTTCGGTGATCATCTCCGTGGGCGGCGGAGGTTCGTCGGCGCTGGCGTTCTGCTGCGTGCGGAACTGGATGCCCGACGCACAGCCCGCCACCAGTGTAGTGAACAGCAATGCGCACAACCATGCCAGGAGCCGCGTAGTGCGGCATGGCCGATTTAAAAATTGCGTAATGGAAGCATGCATGGGTTGCCTGTCGAAAAATGCTGCCAACCTCTGGCGATCAGAGTCAGGGTAAGCTGCTCAACCAGCGAGGCTTTGGCGCACATCAAGCACCAGGCATAGGTCAACCGCGACGCGGCCGACGATCAGCGCATCTCTTCCAGCAGCCGCAGAGCGCCGGCGAAGCTCCACACGCGCCGCAGTTCGATCACGTCGTAGTGCGCCGCGACGTTCGGCGGAAACGCGGAGTAGCGCGCGTTCAGGCGCACGACGCGGCGCACGAATTCGTCGATATCGGCGCGGCCGCTGGAGCGCAGGATGACCACGTCCTCGACGCTGCCGTCGCTGCGGATCGCCACGCTGACGATGGGATCCGTGCGCACGACGTCGGCCGACAACTGGGATACGCTCAGGACCGCGTTGCGCTCGATCTTCTGGCGCACGCTGTCGATGTACATGCGCAGCGGGACGTCGTGGCGGGCGGCCTCCGCGAGCGAGCGCCGCACCGCCCGCGTGGCGTCCTCGGCCGGCCGCACGGCCTGCGGCACGGGTTTCAGGATGTCGATACCGCGTATCATCTCGCGCGCGCGCGATGCGAGGTCGCTGCCCAGCGCGGCGCCGGGCAGCGTGCCGGCGCCGTTGCTCCGGCCTGTGCCGCCGCCACCCCGGCCATCCGTAGGCGCCGGAGCGGCAACCACGCCGCCCGCGCCGGGCAGCTCGCGTTCGCGGTCCCGGCGCGTCTGCTCCTGTGCCAGCCGGGCATTCTCCTCGGCCTGCCGGCGTGCGGCGAGATCGGCCTGGCGCGCGCGTTCCTGATCCGCCAATTGCTGGCGGGCGCCCTCCTCCGCGCGGCGCTGCTCGGCCAGCTGCTGGGCACGCTCCCGCTCGGCCTGCTCGATGCGCTGCCGTTCAGCGAGCTGCTGCGCACGTTCCTGCTCGGCCTGCTGGATCCGCTGCTGCTCTGCCAGCTGCTGGGCGCGCTCGCGCTCGGCCTGCTGGATCCGCTGCTGTTCGGCCAGTTGCTGGACACGCTCGCGCTCGACCTGCTGGATCCGCTGCTGTTCGGCCAGTTGCTGGGCACGCTCGCGCTCGGCCTGCTGGCTACGTTGCTGTTCAGCCAACTGCTGCGAACGTTCCTGCTCGGCTTGCTGGATGCGCTGCTGTTCAGCCAGGCGCCGTTCTTCTTCCTGCCGGGCGCGCGCCTGGGCTTCCTCGGCCGCACGCTGGTCGGCCAGCATGCGCGTGCGCTGCTCGGCGGCCAGTGCCGTCTCGAATTGCGCGGATTGCTCGGCCAGACGCTGCCGTTCCTGCGCGGCTTCGGCGCGCATCTGCGCCTCGGCTTGCGCGCGCAGGTGCGCCTCGTCCGCCTCCTGCCGCAGCGTCCGTTCGCGCTCGCGTTCCTCGGCCAGCCTCGCACGCCGGGCCTGTGCGTCTGCCGTGTCGGCCGCCAGGTCTGCGGCGGGCTTGTCGGCCTCGGCCGGTTCTTCCGTACGGGCCTGCGGGTCCGGCGCCGGATCGGGTTCCACGGCCGGCAGCGGCACATCGAAGGTGCTGTCCTGATACGTCTCCTGGGCAATCACGCGCGCGTGAAGACCGTCGGCGACGCGCGGCGTCGGCATCTTGCGGCGGCGTTTGGCGGCGCGCCGCGGCGGTGGCGCGGGCGTGGGCGCCGGTGCCGCGGGTGGAGGTGCCGGCACGACGGGATCGACGACCGTGAAGCCCTGATGCGGCACAGGCAGCTTTTCCTGTGCCAAGGCTGGCGGCACCGGCAAGGGCGCGACGGGCACCGGCGGCGGCACGGCGGCCGGCACCGCCGGCGGCGGCATGGACACGGCGGCGAGTGGCGGCGTCAACCGGACGGCGATGGGTGCGCCAGGGCCGGGACGCAGGCCGGGAACGCCGAACTGCAGGGACAGCACGAGGCCGTGCAGCAACAGGGAGACCAGCACGCCCATTGCGAGCCGGCGCCCGGATGCGTCCGGCGAAAAGGCGGTGCGTGCCGCGGTGGCGTTGGACATGCTGGTCGTGGCGTCAGGACGGTGGAGTGTTGACGAATTGATAGCACAGCTTACACGCGGCAGTAAAGAGGGTGCGCACGGTTCGGAACGTTGTTTGCAATCCCCGCTACAATGAATTGGACCGATCAGCAGCCAGGGGTTTGCATGTCTCCAGGATTTATTTTCGCTACAGGTATCGAAAACAGTATTCCGACGATCAACAACGGCAAGGTGCGGATGGACGAAATGGAGAAGTGCGGCCATTACAAGTATTGGCGCACGGACTTCGATCTTGTCCAGGAACTCGGGCTGAAGGTCCTGCGCTACGGTCCCCCGCTGCACCGCACCTGGCTCGGCCCCAAACGCTACGATTGGGAATTCGCCGACCTGACGCTCAACGACCTGCGCCAGCGCAACGTGGCGTCGATCGTCGACCTCTGCCACTTCGGCGTGCCCGACTGGATCGGCAATTTCCAGAACCCCGACTTTCCCGAATTATTCGCCGATTATGCCGGCATGTTTGYGCGCCGCTATCCCTGGCTGCAGCTCTATACGCCCATCAACGAGATGTCGATCTGCGCCCTGTTCTCCGCCCTGTACGGCTGGTGGAACGAGCAGCTGACGACCGACCGCGGCTTCGTCACCGCGACCAAGAACCTCGTCAAGGCGAACATCCTCGCCATGCACGCGATCCTGAAGGTGCGTCCGGACGCGCTGTTCATCCAGAGCGAATCCACCGAGTACTTCCATGCGGAGAGCCCATCCGCCATCGGCCCGGCCGAGTTGTACAACTCCCGGCGCTTCCTGTCGCTGGACCTGAATTACGGCCGCCGCGTGGAATCGGAAATGTACGAGTACATGATGGACAACGGGATGACGCGCGATGAGTACCACTTCTTCCTGAATAATAATCTGAAGCACCACTGCATCATGGGCAACGATTATTACCAGACCAACGAACACTATGTGTCGGCGGACGGCTTGACGCGCGCGGCGGGCGAGATCTTCGGCTATGCCGTCATCACGCACCAGTACTACAACCGCTACCGGTTGCCGGTGATGCATACGGAAACGAATCTGTGCGAAGGCCCGCGCGGCGACGAGGCCGTGCACTGGCTGCGCAAGGAATGGGCGAACGTCCTGCGCGTGCGCAACAATGGCGTCCCGCTCGTCGGCTTCACGTGGTATTCGCTGACCGACCAGGTCGACTGGGATACCGCGCTGCGCGAAAACAATGGCAATGTGAATGCGTTGGGCCTGTTCGACCTCGACCGCAAGATCCGTCCCGTCGGCATCGCCTACAAGGAACTCGTGCGCGCCTGGATGGAAGTGTTGCCGACGCAGAGCGTGTGCCTGCAGGTCCCGATCGCGATGCCGCACGAATTCCAGCGCCACGTGCCGCCGCCCAGCGGCTGGCCGTTCGACGAAGACGCGACCCTCGCGCCGCGCACCGAAGAGCGCGAATGATGCCAAACACGGCAGTCGGCACGCCGGCGTTCGCTAGCCTGGCGTCAACGATCAACGATGAGGTGGCCTGCCCAGCAGGAATCGAACCTGCGACCCGCAGCTTAGAAGGCAGGTGCGCTAAGTCAATTTTCCAGATTTATATCAAGTACTTACGGTACGCGATCTGTGCTATTGAAATCTCAGATCGCGCCCGTAACACGTTGATTTTGTTGCCGATAGGTTTTCCCAATAGCACGGTATTTGCCTAACGCTCTACGACCCTCACCGACCATTCCTGGACATACTCGGCGCCATCCGGACCAAGCTCCGTGCCATGGAAAAGCATGCCGGTCGGCGTCATCGTGACGAGCTGAGCGCCGCGCAGCTCAGGGATGAGCGGCCTCCTCTGCTGGTCGTTCGGATCGTATATGGTGGCCTCCGGCCGGTAACCGACAATCGCTACCGCCAGTTCCCCTCGCACGCCTGGGCTGGCGGATATGTCCCGGTTATGAAGGCGCCGGCCCCGCTCTCTCAACCTTTTGACAACACTGTACATTCATACAGTATAGCAGCGTGCGCGAGCTCCCCGTCAAGCACCGGCCCGTCCGTATTATGCCGGCATGCTCGAACGTACTGACCTCATCAAGGCTGCTGGATCGAGGCGACGCTCATCCTGTTGCCGCTTATAGGTAACCGGTTCCTGAACAGCGTTGTATAATTTCCAAAAGCCAATAGATACTAACCTTCTAGAAAGTAATGTTAGTTCGTAATATAATGCTTGCATGAAATGCAAACGAACTTCTGACGGGCGAAAACTGGATCACCACTCGCTTCAGGTGATGCGCCAGCAGGCGATCAAAGCGGTGCGCGAAGGCCAGTCGGTGGCGAACGTCGCGGCCGCTTATGGTGTGAACGCCACCACGGTGTTCCGATGGCTGGCGAAATTTGCCGATGGGGGCCAAAACGCACTGCTGGCCAAGCCGAT